>JANYKP010000060.1 GCA_025358195.1 Cyclobacteriaceae bacterium | reverse complement strand
GCTGATTTTGAAAATGCCAGCTTATACAAGGCTGATTTCCGTGGCGCCAAGGGATTGACGATCGAACAACTGGCAAAAGCAAAAACGCTTTATTTAGCAAAGTTTGATAATGATTTACAGGTCCAGGTGAAAGACATGATGCCAGAACTGGTGGAGGCTTAAAAGTTTTTTGTACAAATAGTAAAAAGAAGTACCTTTGTTACTAGCAACAACGGTTTCGGCAACGAGGCCGTTGTTGCTTTTTTGCCTTACCCTTAAAAATTATCGGGAGGCTTTTTTAAAATCAGATAAAGTAATGGAGTCGTTATGAGCAAGGGTATTTCCTATTATACAAAGGAGGGCTTGGAAAGGTTGATGAAGGAGCTCAACACGCTAAAGACAAAAGGTCGTAAGGATATCGCACGTCAAATTGCGGAAGCGCGCGACAAAGGTGACTTAAGCGAGAACGCAGAATATGATGCCGCTAAAGATGCACAAGGGCATCTCGAAGCCAAGATTGCGCAACTCGGAGAGTTGATGTCCAACGCCCGCTTGATTGACGAAAGTAAATTGGATACCTCCACGGTATCAATACTTTCCAAGGTTACCATCAAGAACAAAAAGAACGGGACCTCCGTCACCTACATGCTGGTGTCGGAAGAGGAGGCGGATTTGAAAGCCGGAAAGATTTCAACCCAATCACCGATCGGTAAAGGATTGCTTGGAAAAAAGAAGGGTGATGTCGCTAAAATAAAAACACCGGCAGGAGAGTTGGAATTTGAGATTGTGAATATCGGAATGTAAAGATGGGCTCCATCTTTACAAGGATTATCCACCGGCAGATTCCTGCCCACATCGTAGCCGAAGATGAAAATTATCTCGCTTTCCTGGACATTTTGCCGCTGGCCAGGGGTCATACGTTGGTCATTCCAAAGAAAGAAATTGATTACATATTTGACCTGGATGACGAGACGTTGTCAGGGCTTCATATTTTTTCGAAGAAGGTAGCCCGCGCTATTAAGAAGGCCACTGATTGTAAACGTGTGGGCGTAGCCGTTCTGGGAATGGAAGTACCACATGCACATATTCATCTCGTGCCCATGAATTCGATGAGCGACATGAACTTCTCCAACACCAAGCTAAAGCTCAGCAGTGAAGAACTCGCTGATATCGCTACGAAAATCAGGGATTCATTTCAACATATATGAAACTTGTAAGGCCCACCTTACTGCTCGATGAAGTCAAGTGTAAAAAGAACATCCGGCATTTTGCCGAGAAGGCAAGGAAGGCACAGGTAAAATTACGACCGCATTTTAAGACGCACCAGTCGCATATGGTGGGCCAGTGGTTCAGGAACGAAGGTATCAGCTGCTGTACTGTTTCTTCTGTCCAGATGGCCGCCTATTTTGCCGCGGACGGTTGGGATGATATCACCGTGGCGTTTCCGCTTAATTATCTGGAAGTTGAAGAGATCAACCGGCTGGCGAAGGTTTGCAAACTCACCCTTTGTATTGTTTCGGTGGATGCGTTGAAAAAACTCACCGAAAAATTAACGCAGTCAGTCAATTGTCAAATCGAAGTTGATACGGGCTACCACCGGACAGGCGTGGATGCTAGAAATTTTCCACTTATCGATGAAATTATTTCGTTCATTTCGAATCATCCACTGCTAACATTTTCCGGGTTCCTTACCCACGCCGGGCAAAGTTACGCCACCCGCTCGTTAACAGAGATTTTAAAAGTCCATACGGATTCGGTAGCACTCATGAAAATTGCTGGTGATCGCTATAGAAGTAAATTTCCAAAATTGGAGCTATCGATCGGGGACACACCTACCTGCAGCGTGGCAACTGATTTTAGCGGTATCGATGAGATGAGGCCCGGCAATTTCGTATTCTACGATCTTATGCAACGGGTGAGCGGTGTTTGCACCAGTGAGCAGATTGCGATTGCAATGGCGTGCCCTGTTGTGGCAATTTATCCGGAGAGAAATGAGGTTGTTGTCCATGGCGGTGGTGTTCACTTCTCAAAAGATTTTTTAAAGATGGAAGATGGAACCATCTGTTTTGGCGAGCTGGTAAAATTGACTTCACTAGGGTGGGAGCAACCGGTACGCCCCGTTTATGTCAAATCGCTTTCGCAAGAGCACGGCATACTCGCCGTACCCGATCCTGAAATTCAAGAAATCAAAATTGGAGACGTGTTGGGAATATTACCGGTACACGCCTGTCTCACCGCGGATGCGATGGGAGAGTACTTTACGCTGACTTCGACAGGCTCAGTATGACGGGTCAGACTTGTAATAAGTTGATGTCAACGTTTAACGGATAACGCATGAGATAGTCAAGGGCGTCTTGCACCGTCATCCCTTCAAATAGAACTTTGTATAACGTATCTGTTATCAGTGGACGCACCTTATAATAGTCACTGAATTTTTTTGCAATCCGAATCGTGTTCACACCTTCGGCTACTTCTTCCATGTCTTTCAGAATATCTTTTAATTTTTCGCCTTTTGCCAGCCGATACCCGACCGTGAAGTTGCGACTCATGGGGCTGTTGCACGTAGTAACAAGGTCGCCAATACCGGCCACGCCTAGAAATGTTCTCGTATCACCTCCCAGGACGCGGCCAAGGTACACCATTTCCACGGCGCCGCGACTGATAAGCAATCCTTTGGCGTTTTCACCATAACCCAATCCACTCAGGGCACCTGAAGCGATGGCGATAATATTTTTCAGCACGCCGGCGATTTCAACGCCCACGAGATCGTGGTTCTCGTACACCTGGAAGCGGTCATTACGCAAGAGTCGCTTGCCGGTTTGTATCACCTCTTGAAAATGACTTGCCACAACCGTAGCGCCCGGCTGACGTTGTGAAAGTTCTTTGGCAAGATTGGGACCCGCCAGGCATCCTACTCGTACCACGACACTCTCTTCGCGAATTACTTCGCTCATGGTTTTTACCTGTTGGCGGCTGAGTGTTTTGACCGTCTCGATGGTTTCGCCTTTGGGTAATTTTATATCAAAGCCTTTCGTACCATGAATGAGAATGTGATAGGGGTGGAGATACGGGGATAGTTTTTTCATCATGTCCCGGAAATGGGGCGATGGCACGATGGGGAAAATAACATCACATTGGCTGGCAAGGTACTCCATGTCCCCCGTTGGGAGCACATTTTTGCTCATCTTGTGACCTCGGTT
>JANYKP010000055.1 GCA_025358195.1 Cyclobacteriaceae bacterium | reverse complement strand
TTACATCCTTCAAATACGTTGAGCACAGTTCTATCTGCATTTCTCAATGCAACGATGGGACCGATCTTACTAATTATAGACTGCACCGGCTCTTCAAGTATTGTTAAAACATAGGCCGTTTGATTGGTTACTAAAATTGTCAAAGGATCGGGGGCAGGCTTGTAATACTCCACGAAAAGCCCGTACAAAATGTTACCAACCAAATAGGTTCCAACAAAAATCAGGAGAAATTTAAGAGCAGGTTTAAACTCACTGACGGGCGTCTTATTTTTCATAAGCTGGCACCCCCACAATTGTCTTGTCATCAATAAAACTCTGCGTCACCACCGCTCCCGCTCCTATTTTGCAATTCTTGCCGATCGTAAGATTCTGAAGTATCCTGGCACCCGTTCCCATCATCGTGCACTCCCCTATCCTCACATTCCCGGAAATGCTGCAGCCGGGCATCACGGTTGAATAACTTCCCACGACAACATCATGGCCCAGCGTAGAGAGAAGATTGATGATCACAAAATCGTTCAGTTTGATCCCTGTTGTCAGAATGGTCCCGGCGGTGAGTATGCACCCTTTTCCAAATTGATTGTTGTCATCCCCTGTCTGGCAGGTGGGATGGATGATGGTTGGAAAGGCGACATTCTTGTTATTCAACTTCTCCACGATTGATTTTCGGGTAACCGGATCCGCCATGGCTACCACAATGTCGGTATCTACTGTTAACTGGAGCGCCTCTCTAATTCCACCCAGGACGGGCCATTTGTCTATCGTCTGTCCGATTTTTAAGCCATCGTCGTAGAAACCCTTCATTTTCCATCGGGGCGATATGGCATTGATCTGCTGCACCAACAAGGCAGTTTCTCTCCCAAAGCCACCCGCACCATAAATTGCCAGATCTTTCAATTTCTTTTAAATAGTTGTTCTTCCAATGTAATGTCTTTCTTTCCAGTTAAAAGTAGCATAATCGTTTTACAATCCGTGGTCTTGTGTTGTTGCGATGGCGCGGCGCTTGCAACGCGTGCCGGTGCGCGTGGAATTACAGGGGAAAATACCTTGGTTTATTGGTAAGGGTAATTCGAGAAAGTTAATTTTTCACATCAAGTTGTTTGAACGGTTATTTAGATACAAGCGCGCCAGCTCCGAGGGGCGTGGTCCCGCTAGGGACAAAATATTTGTAGGAATTTACACCAGTCTGTAAGACGGGTGCCGTCAGGTACCCAATGTGAGTATGGTTGTAGTAAGTGTAACATTTTGTCCCTACGGGACATCTACCTATCAAGGAGATATTTTTTTACAAACATTCCGTCCCTACCGGGACCAATGGTTAACAATTAACGCCGTCCCAGGAGGCACAAAATATTCCATTCAATCATAAAATTTCATCGCCCCGTTAGGGGCAAAATCTTTGTAGAAATTTAGACAGAGATTTAAACACGGGTGCCGTCAGGTACCCAATGTGAGTATGGTTGTGGTAAGGGTAACATTTTGTCTCCACGGGACATCTATATATCATGGAGATATTTTTTTACAAACATTCCGTCCCTACCGGGACGAGTTTGTAAGATGGAATTCAAGTCCCTACCGGGACCAATGGTTAATCCATCAATTTCCTGTAAAAGGTTCCTCCGACAGCGAAACGTCTTTCTTAAAAGATAAAAGTACCACCACCGTTTTGAGAAAAATACGCAGGTCCAGGCCGAGTGAAATGTGTTGAACATAATAATTATCCAACTCAAACTTCTTTTCCCAGGAAATGGAATGGCGGCCATTCACCTGGGCCCAACCCGTGATACCGGGTCTTACTTCAAAACGCATTCGCTGTTTCGGTGAAAAAAGTTTATCATACTCCACCGGCAGCGCCCGAGGTCCGATCCAGGACATCTCCCCTCTCAGGATATTCAATATCTGTGGAAGTTCATCGAGGTTCGTGATGCGCAGGAAGTTACCCAACCAGAATTTCCGCGCGGACAGGGACAGGGCTTCATCATTGGTAAGGGTCCTGAACTTCCACATGGTGAAAGGTTTTTCATGCTTGCCGATGCGCTCATGCTTAAAGAAAATGGGGAATTCGAAGCTAAGGGTGAACATTACTATCAACAATAAAATTAGCCATGAAAATGCAATCAGGATCAGCGCCGCGAAACAAACATCAAGGATGGGTTTGCTGTATTGTTTATAAAACCTTGACATGTTTAAAAAATATTTCACGCAAAGTGCGCTAAGGAGTAGCGCAAAGTACGCAAAGAAAAATTCCCTTTTTGCGGCCTTTGCGTCATTAACTCTGCGGCCTTTGCGTGACATGCACTTTTAAACGATCTTTTAAAAATTGCGGTTTTAAGAAGACATACAGTATCCCCAATACAACAGCAATACAAAATCCAATCAGGTACTGATGAGTCCGCGCTAAATCCATGCATACAATCAAAATAATGTTTATCACCAATTGCAGCAGCATGTACACGATGCTCATCTGAACATGTGAAATCCGGGAAGTATTAACCATCACCTGATAGAGGTGCAGTTTATGCGGCGTGAAAATATTTTCCTTTCGGATGAGCCGGTGAATGATCGTAAGTACACTATCAACACCATAGACGGAAAGAAAAAAAATAAATGTGTAGTTGCCTGTCGTGGTGATCAGTTTTACAATCAGAAAAATAACGATGAATCCAATGGATAAACTCCCTACATCACCTGCAAAACAAACCGCCTTCTTCCGAAAATTAAAGTAACAAAAAATCAGCAGGGCGATCATGATGGCCAGAATGAAATCATGTTCAATAAAATGAATTTCATGTAAAGCGATGTATAACAAACTTCCCAACGTCACCAGGCCATAACCTCCCGTGAGGCCATTGATCCCATCCATAAAATTAAAAGCGTTCAACGCCCCCACCGACACAATAAAAATCAGGAGAATCATAAAATAATTAACCGACGACAAATCCAGTTCAACGAACGCCAGCATGAACGCAATGCCTTGAACAAGAAAGCGGACAACGGCGTTAAGGTTGCGAACATCATCCACAAAACCTACCACACTCACCAGCGTCAGGGAGAAAATAAACAAAGGACTGGGGCGGAGCGTGATCGCATAAAACAACACGGCAGCCAGATAAAAAATAATCCCTCCGCCCCGTATCGTTGGGCGTTCATGGAGGCTTCGGGTATTGGGATGATCAAGAATTTTGTACGATCGGGCGATTCGGAAATAAAGTAATTCCACACCAACCAATACCACCGCGAAGAACAAATAATAGATATTACTCATCAAAGGATCGTAATGTGGTTAGCAAACCGGCTTTGGTATCAACAGGCAAAGGTTTTCGTAAAACATGTTTGAGTTTTACTGTAGAGACCA
>JANYKP010000047.1 GCA_025358195.1 Cyclobacteriaceae bacterium | reverse complement strand
TTGGTTAAGTGAGGTTTTGTGATAGATATTTTGAATTTCGGCATAATCATTTTTTTCAAATCCCCGCGCGATGAGTGGCGTGGCTACCTGCGTCATCGAACGCTTCGGAATCTCGATGACCGTAGCCATGTAGAAAGAAGTGGTATAAATTGCCACCGGCGCAAGACCAAGGAGTCCAGCGACCATCAGGCTGTCCACTTTGCCAATGATAATAAGTCCCGCCGTCCCGGCGAAACTCAATAAACTAAAACGAACCAGTTCTTTGCGGAAAGGAGCATCCAACAAGGTCATATCCACCTTCAATTGCAAATGATTTTGCGCCGCAAGGGATGCGGTGAGGATGAGTAGACAGAAAACATGGATTAATACAGAACCCACCATCACTTGTGGGAAACTCAGGAGGCCGTTGAAATAGAAAACGACCATGATTGCAAACAAAAGACGTACAACAATCTCTTTGAGAAGATTAGGAAGGACATTTTTCAAAAGCGATCGTGAATACACTTCCAGCAGCGTAGTAATGACGGTTATGAACGTTAGCCAGAGCGCCAATCCTGAGTAATGAATAAACGCTTGTGCATTTGCCTGGAAATATCCCAGGATAGTTGGCTCAAACAGGAAAAATAAAATTAGGAAAAAACCGAAGGCAATGAGTCCACCAAGTAGTATGATATTGATGAAATTTTTTGACTGGATGATGTTCCCCATAAACCTGGGAAAAAACCGGATGATACTTTGTGCCAGTCCGAATTGGGCAAATTGAGCCATGAGGATGGCTGCATCCTGGACGGTGCGCATAAGACCGACCTGTTCAGGTGACAGAAAGCGCGGATAGAGGTAGAGCAAATTCACATAGCCAATCACCACGCCAACGTACGAGATGATGGTGGTGATGATGCTTTGCCGGATGATGACACCCATTTGTGAAGATTATCTGCCCGCAAAATACTTTATTTGTAAAACTTAACGTCATACCGTGGGCCTGTTGAACAATTTTTGGGGAAAGAAAAACTTTCAATTTCTATTTGAACGCCTGTACCGGGCGTCGCTCAAAGGAATGAACTACGGACGCGCCAGTGATTATCAGCATAATGGTGAATCGGAGATGCTGCAGCGGATCAAGGGCATGATCCAAACGGATTCGCCGGTATTGTTTGATGTGGGAGCCAACAAGGGCGAGTTTACAAAACGGATCACGGAGGTGTGGCAGGGAAAGACCTATCAACTCTATGTGTTTGAGCCATCTCCAAAGACATTTGCCTTGCTTCAAAATTCCCTACCGAAATCTCCCTCGGTGCAGTTCATCAACAAAGGCATGGGTGAAAAGCCAGGTAAAGTTGAGCTTTATTATGACCGTGAAGGTTCTGGCTTGGCCTCTGTTTATCCGCGCGACTTGTCGTATCACAATATCAAATTCACTGATCCTGAAACGATTGAGCTCACGACATTGGATCTGTTTTGTGAGCAGCATGCCATTTCATACATTGATTTTCTAAAACTTGACGTAGAAGGTCATGAGTTGGCTGTACTGCAGGGTGGTAAAAAAATGTTTGAAGAAGGGAAGGTAGGAATTGTTCAGTTTGAATTTGGTGGATGTAACCTTGATTCACGATCGTTCTTTCGGGATTATTTTAATTTTTTTAAAAAAGATTTCGAGTTGTATCGGATTCTTTCCAACGGACTCCGACCGATTCGTACCTATTCAGAGAGATTGGAAGTGTTTCTTTCCGCGAACTATCTGGCAGTTAGGAAGGAATTGCCTTGATGTTTGCCACGGATGGCACGGATTACCACGGATGGTTTTATCTGTGCCAATCGGTGTAATCTGTGGCAAACAAATTACCTTCTTTTCGAGATATCAATCGCATCAGGTCCTGCTACACCCGCTCTCTTTGCTACGATCAGTCCATCTACAGAGAAACTCTCATCAATGTTTGCCTCACAAACAATCAGATAATGATGTGCCCTTAACTTTTCTATGCACGATTGATGCAGCTCATTGCTGTGAGTGGAGACGAAAAAGTAATCAATCGTTTGATTTTGCAAAGCTTCCCTGCATCCCTCCAGCATTTTCAATTCAAAGCCCTGGATGTCGCTGTGAAGAATATTCAAATGGTCGATGTTGTGTTTGTTCATTAAATAATCGACAGAGTAAAATGGAATTGTCGGCTTCAGATTGACTTCGTCGGTGATAAAGCCGAGATCAAAAACTCCGGAAAGTCCATTCAATTTGAAGTTCAATTTTCCAAAATTCATCTTGTGTGGATCGGGCTCGATCATCAGGCACATCCTGTCCGACTGAGCCGTGTCGAAGGCAGCAAACCACATCGAGTAGAAGGCCCAATAACTACCCAACTCCATCATCGTTGCGTTCCCGGGAAAGAATCGAAGTACTTCCGCAAAAGCAAATTCTTCCTGAGGCTCATGCACACCTTTGTTCTCGATGAGCAAGTGGGTGTTGCCGTAATCATAATAACTCCCAAGGGTAATTTTTAATCCATTGCCCAGCAGTTGGTGATCGGAGTAAACTTTGCCTGCTTCCGGTACGCGGGAAATCTTCGGATTGTCGGCACTGGCCTTGACAACCGCGATGCGTTCCTGCCAGTAAGGTGTTACTTTGTAGTTTGGAAACGCGCGGTGGAAGCGCCAATTGAAGTAATTGAGACGATTCAGAACGGACAGGATAGCGTTGTAGAGTGGTGGAAGATTCTTGATTTTTTGTTTCAGGCCCATCCCGCTAATTTTGACCGCAATTATAATGAATATCACGCGCAGATGATTATCGTTCGCCTCCGGGGTGGCCTGGGCAATCAACTATTTCAATATGCGGCCGGCAAAGCCCTCGCCGTGCACCACCGGACAGAACTCGCGCTGGACCTGTACACCTATTCCAAACATCCCTACCGGAAATTTG
>JANYKP010000036.1 GCA_025358195.1 Cyclobacteriaceae bacterium | reverse complement strand
GTTGCGACCACCAGCCGGTATCGGTCTTTCAGTGCAGTAAGTACCTCATCCACCCCATCCAACTTTTGAATAGGTTTTTCCAATAGTTCATGCCCATAGCCAATTATTTTTTCAATGACGCTTATGTTAATGGTCTTATCGGAGATTCGAATAGCGGTTTCAATCATCGAAAGGATGAACGCCTTGATCCCGTATCCGTACAATGGAATATTCTTTACTTCTGTTTGAAGTAATTCGCGAGCGACGCTATGTTGTGGTAAATACTCTTCGAACAATTCGAAAAACTTCTTCTCCGTTTCCTGAAAATAAATCTCGTTATCCCACAGGGTATCGTCAGCGTCAAAGGCGATTACTTTCAGGTTCATAGAATCGAATATCGGTATTGTTTATAGGTGCGTAACTCCTTTTACCGTTGCCGGAATAATCCGATCGGCTTACCGCTAAGATATTCAATACAACTATAGAGTATGTAAGCAGCCAGGCCTTCATCGACGTTGCCAAGGAAGGGAATATTGTCCGGCAAGAGTTCAAAGATACCGGCCGTAGGATTTAGCAGATAGACGCTGGAAAGCAATGCAAGGACAATGGCTAACACCTTTTTCATTCGTGAGACGGGAATAAATCAGCAATCAATTATTATTTTTCACAAATATTTCCGCTGCCTGAAGTTGAGGTCGTTTGTTGCCCGACGAATTGGCCACCGACAGAAGTTGTTTATAATACAAGACTGCATTTTTTGAGTTACCCGATTTTTCTGCAGCCAGCGCTGCACCGTAAAGTCCATTGAAACGATTGGGATGCCTTTTCAAGTCAAGTTCATAGGTCTCAAACGCTTTTGCGGGTTCTCCCATCTCCAGGTACATATCCCCCAGCAACTCGCGAGCAGGAATGATCTCACCGGGTGTTACGGGGTGTTTTTCAGTCGCATCTTCCAAATCCGCGGCTTCAATCATTGATTTTAATGCTTCTTCTTTAAAGCCTTGTACAAATTGAATCCAGCCTTCTGATGCTTTTACCATAATGAGCACCTGGTTAGCGTTGTAATTTTCCTTTCGCTTGTCAAGCATAGTATGAATGTCACGCAATTGTTGCAGCGCCTGTTGTGCTGTTTCCAGTTTGCCGGTGTGAACAGCACCCATCAACATCCCGAAATGAATATTGGCTTTTTCCCAGTAGAAGTTCTCCCAGGGGAACTTTGGGTCTAACTCAAGCTTTGCGGCTTCATCCCAATGCTTGCGTTCAACGGCGTAGCGGACCGGAATGGCTGCGATCGAGTACGCATCCTTGAAGTTAAGCGGGAAGACCTCAGTAATCGTCCGGAGGTAATCCAATTGTTCCTTCGCTTTATCATCGTCTCCTTTTTGAAGATAGGCATACATTAAATAATCCATCCCATGGAGTTCTTCATCCCAATGCCCTTTGATTCCTATGTTCTGAGCATAGCATTGAGCAGCAGTAATAGAGGTAATATTTGATCGTATCGATTCATCCCAGAGTCCCAGGCGTGTGAAAATATGAGAAGGCATATGTTGAGCGTGCGCGGAGGCTGCCGCGATGGAAGCATACTTTCTTGCCGCAGGGAGTGCCAGTTCTGCGAGTTCCGGATAATCGTACGTATGGATAATGTAATGGGTAATCCCGGGATGGTTGGGTTCTTCCGCCAGGATGGAATTCAGGATTTCACCTGCCTTTTTTTGGCTGCGGAAAGTTTTGTCAGTTGGATCGGCAGTAGCGCGAAGGGCCAACGCATAAAATATAGCGGCTTCCTTGTCATCCGGATATTTTTGGTAGATATTCTCTGCTGCTTTTTCAAATTTGAGCGTGCGCGTGCGGTAGTCGAGTTGGTTCCATTGATCATAAATGGTGGCGATCGCTTCAAGATAATCGGATTCTCTGGCAGACGTACGTTCAAGCGACCGGGCCAATGCGATGGTCTTCGATCCTTTTTCCAAATCGCTTTGGGTGGGAGGTGACCAAAGCGGGTGGAAGTTGCACATGGCCACGCCCCAGTAAGCCATCACGCAGGCTGGATCTTCGTCAATCACCTTGGCGAATACTTTTTCTGCTTCAGCGTATTCAAAAGAATGTAATAAGGCCGTAGCGAGGTTAAAATTCTCCCGCACTTTTTCCGCACAGGAAAGGCCCATGTTAACAGTACCGAATTGATCTTTCCCCGAACCGCACAAGGCAATTTCGCCCCGGTTGAGATTGATGGATTCCAGTTCGCTTTGAAATTGTTCCGGACTTTTTTTTCCTGAGCATGAAAGCAGGAGCAGGATCGTCAGGATGAGGTAGGAGGTTTTGATCGTTTTCATCTTGTGTCAAATATTTTAAATTGAAACAACCTGTACGATGTCCGGAGTGGCTACGTACGCATCGTTAATTTAGTGGTTAACGTTCACATTACAAATGTAGCGGGAATGTAGCAGAAAATGTAGAGCCTTTTCCTTCTTCAGATTTTACTGAGATTGTTCCGTTCATCATTTCTGCAAATTCTTTTGTAATCACCAGGCCGATGCCTGATCCGTTCTCGTTTTGAGTGCCCATTCTTGAAAGTTTTTTAGGGACGAAAAGTTTTTTCAGGTCTTCTTGAGACATACCGATGCCGGTATCCTGAACGGAAAGTGTAAATGAATCGGCCTGAACATTCGAAGTGATTACAACAAAAGATCCGGGGTGAGAAAACTTGATACTATTTGTGAGAAAATTTCTTGCAACAAGTTTTAATATCTCGGGATCAAGAATCAGTTGGCCCGTATTTTTTATTTGGTTTAGAATCGTTATTTTTTTCATGGAAGCGGTAATCTCAACCGATTCAATTACTTCAGCGATAGTTTTTTGAAGGTCAATTTTCTCTTTTATTGATTTAAAACCTTCGAGTTGTGTGCTTGACCAACGCACAAGATTTTGCAACATGTCTAATGCATTCTCGAGTGATTTTTTCACTTTTTCAGAATGATGATCCAATTCTTGTGCAGAAAGCAAATTATCTTTCTTCAGTTGAAGCAATCCTTTCAGGCTGTTGAGCGGCGAACTCAAGTCGTGAGAAAGAACGGAGATCAACCTGGTTTTGAGATTATTCAGTTCTTCAATTTTTCTTCTTGCATTGACCAATTCCTCGCGTTGCACAAAATTAAGACGTTTATAGCGTTCAATTAAAAAGGCGATTAACAACGAAATGGTTGCATTAACCAAAAGATTCCATGACTGTGAAAGGTGAAAATTCTTATGTTCGGAGAAGTAAACGGAGTATAAAACAAAGCATAGCAAAAAAATTCCCGTCTGGATGGATTTAAATTTCAGCGGATGGCCCAGACCGGCATTAAATGCATAGAACAAGAGACAGATAAAGTTGGGGAGAAAAAATGACAATGTTCGTGCAGTGAGGTCCATGGAAAAACTAAGAATAAGTATGGCAGTGCCTGTAAGGATACAGAGGAAGTTGTAACGCCAGACCGTAAGCGTACTTTTATAGAGGACCAAAGCAACCCCGACCAGCACCAGTCCCATGGCGGTGCGGTGAAGCGCTGTGTACAAAAAATGGTCAACACGCCAATAGTCAATGGTAAGAAATAAGATTGTGTGGACTATGCCGACAAAACACACTATTTTGAGTGAATTGATTTCGTATTTGAGCATGAAGCGGTAATACGCTTGCTCCTGATCGGGGGACAGAATGATTTTTTTGAACAGCATTTTTTAAGTCTGACTGATTAAGTTACTCAGAAATTTGGAGTATTTTAAGAATCACCACACATTATTTAATTGAATACGGAATTGTAATCGGATGTGAATGAAAAAGAGCGGTCCCTTGTCAGCGTGGGGTGGGTTTACCGCCTTTGTTTGTGTATGCCGGATGGGGCGTAACATTCCATTGGTTTTTTGATAGATCCTGATGAAAATGTTTTCTTAAAAATATGAGTTCCAACACTTTTCGGATAACTTTGATTCATACATTTACCGATAAAATAAACTTTTATGAATAAAAATGGTCCCGTAGTAGTTATTGAGGATGATGAGGATGATCAGATTGTACTTAGTGAAATATTCAAGATTCTGGACTACAAGAATAAAATAGTTTTTTTTAAGGATGGAGATTTGGCGCTTGAGTATCTTAATAAAACGGACACAATTCCTTTTCTCATTCTTTCAGATATTAACATGCCTAAGATTAACGGATTTGAATTACGAAGCAGGATTCATACAAACGAACAGCTGCATTTGAAATGTATTCCGTATTTATTTTTCACAACCAGTGCAAATAGGAAATCGGTTGTGGAGGCATACGCGATGTCAGTTCAGGGTTTTTTTGTGAAGCCCGATACGCATCAAAAACTAGAGAATACCATCCGAAAAATAATGGAATATTGGAGAGAATGCATTGCGCCAAGTGAGTACGGAGATGAATAAGGATGAGGCTTACACCCTTTTGCAGGAATCATTCAGGCTTATGTTACTCAGCGATGCTAACGGGGCCTTATACTCGATTGACAATTGGCCGTTTCACTTGAGAATTTCTTTTAGTTTATCAGGGTCTTGTCGACTATCCCAAATGGTTAGAATGAAAATCTGGGTTTCAGTCTCTTCATAAAATATTAAATAATCCCGCACAGTTTTTATTCTTATAGTGGGGTCATCCGTTAATTTGCCGATCTGAGGAAAGTCCCTGATAATTAGGATTGAATCCTTAAAAAGCTGATTTAATTTTTTACTGTAGGTATTGGATTTGTTCCTTAGGCGCCAATAATCTAAAATCCCTCTCCTGTCTTTCTGCGCCTGAAAGACCAGACTATTTGCTTAACCATCCGTCGATTTCATTATTTGCCTGATCGTCGGTCAGGAATTTGCCGTCTTTGATTTGCTGCCTGGCCTCCGCAACGGCCTTTCTTTGATCAACTGTTAGTTTATATACGTCGATATTCTCAGTCTCCAGTTCAAGCAGCTTTTCATTGTCAGTCTCTTGAATTTTGTCAATAAGCCGCTTCCTCAATTCTGTTGTTGACATCTCTTTACTTGTTTGTGCGAATTTACGTTTTTTCTTATAATTGTTGTGGATGAATTTTGAGAACAGTTTGCTGCCAACGTGAGTGCATATGCAGTGGCGGGAATAGGAGGGCTTGGTAATTCGAAGTATGATAAGTTCCGATCAACTGCGATCTGTCCCATGTGGGTGAGCGAAATAAAAAAAACTTTTCAAGTCAGGTGTGAATCTCGCCCTTTTGTAAATATGTCTTTGCAGCCAAGTCAAACTTGTTCCTACCCCAAAAACTCCTTCACCTCCGTAAACGGCAAACCAAACGCATCCGCCACCGCCTTGTACACCACTTTGCCCTGTATCACATTCAAACCTTTGCGCAACTCGGTGCTATCCTGACAGGCTTTCTTCCAGCCATGGCTGGCAAGTTTGATCGCGTAGGGAAGGGTAGCATTGGTGAGCGCAAGGGTAGAGGTGTACGGCACCGCACCAGGCATGTTGGCAACACAATAGTGAACCACATCGTCAATGATGTAGGTGGGATTTTCATGCGTGGTGGGTTTACAGGTTTCAATGCATCCTCCCTGGTCTACCGCTACATCCACCAGCACAGTGCCCGGTCGCATGGTGGAGAGCATGTCACGTGTGATGAGTTTGGGAGCTTTAGCTCCGGGAACAAGCACGGCACCAATGATCAGGTCGTGGGTCTTTACTAACTCGCGCAACACGTAGTCGTTGGAGACCATTGTGTGTACGTTCTTTGGCATCACATCGTCGAGGTAGCGCAGGCGGTTGATGTTCACATCGGTGATCGTTACATCCGCGCCCATGCCTGCCGCAATCTTTGCTGCATTGGTACCTACTACACCACCACCGAGAATAAGAACTTTCGCGGGCATCACACCGGGCACTCCGCCTAATAAAATTCCACGGCCCTTCAACGGCTTCTCCAAATACTTGGCACCTTCCTGTATGGACATCCGTCCCGCCACCTCGCTCATCGGTATCAGCAAGGGAAGACTTCCATCAACACGCTCTACTGTTTCATAAGCAAGGCAAACTGCACCGGTCTTGATCATGGCGTGGGCCAGCGGCTCGTAAGAAGCAAAATGAAAATAGGTGAATACCAATTGATCTTTGCGAATCAGATTATACTCTTGTTCAACGGGTTCTTTCACTTTAATAATCATCTCCGCCGTGCCGAAGACTTGTTCTGCCGTCGGGAGAATCTTGCCGCCTGCCTTCGTGTACTCCTGGTCGCTGAAACCGCTGCCGTCTCCTGCAGTCGCTTGTATATACACCGTGTGACCCCTGCGCGTAAGTTCCTGAGTTCCCGCGGGTGTAAGGGCTACTCGGTTTTCATTGTTCTTAATTTCTTTGGGTACGCCGATTGTCATAGTTGGGAATAAGTTATAGGTGGAATGTTTGGGTGTTGGCTGTTGGGTCTTAGGTCTTGGCCATCGCTCCATGGTTATACGGTCCAAGCCAAAACCCAAGACCTAACACCCAACTCCCCAAAGATAAATATTTCAGTTACGTTTGAAACGTCTAATTTTCTACCTTTTCATCCATGAACGCTCACTCTACCTATGCCTTTTACGGGTCTCTTCGCCGGGGAATGATCAATTACCAAGATTTTGAAAGTTCCCTCGAGTTTTTGTTTCAGGAAATCATCAGCGGCTTTCAGTTATATGCACTCGAAAAATATCCCTATGCCGTCAAAACGGGTAATGCTTCTGACCTGATCGTGGTGGAGATATTTAAGATCATTAACCCCGGAGTAGAAAAGAACATTCATGCTCTGGAGTTGCGCGTGGGTTATCATTATGATGAGATAAAGATCCGTGATGGGAATGTGGGTATTTACCTATTTAAAAAGCCTGGCACCGAACCTTTGGTCAAAAGCGGCGATTGGGTCCAATTCTTTGGCTCCTGATCACCAGACCGCTATTTTATTTGGGTAATTTTTCTGTTTTGAACGCTCCTGTATATTTCCCTAATTTTGATTTATACCGTCTTTTGCGCCTCCTATGGTTAACTGCGGAGGCGCAAAGACGCAAAGAATTATTTTATTGTATTCCTTAGCGTCTCCGCGCCTCCGCGGTTAAAGCCCGATATAAGATCTATGAGTCAAACAAAAACCATCAGGTCAAAATTTTCTGAAAAGAAGACTGCCTCCATCCTGGAAGACTACCGATTGGCATGCTCAAGTCGTGAAGCGAGTATCCTTGGTCGCAAGGAAGTGTTTATGGGCAAGGCCAAGTTTGGCATTTTCGGTGATGGCAAAGAAGTGGCCCAGCTGGCAATGGCTAAAGTATTCCGGCCCGGTGATTTTCGCTCAGGCTACTACCGCGATCAGACGTTGATGCTCGCTATCGGTGAGCTTACATTGCAACAATATTTCGCACAGTTGTATGCGCATCCGGATGTAGAAGCTGACCCTGCATCTGCAGGACGGTTGATGAACGGCCACTACGCTACCCGTATGCTCGACGAACAGGGTGCCTACAGGCAGCTTTCAAAATTAAAAAACAGCAGCGCCGACGTTTCCCCCACAGCCTCGCAAATGCCGCGCCTCGTTGGTCTTGCGTATGCATCAAAACTTTTTAGAAATAATCCGGGATTAAG
>JANYKP010000034.1 GCA_025358195.1 Cyclobacteriaceae bacterium | reverse complement strand
TGTCTTACCTAACGCGACCGGTAATTCCTTGTCGGTTTTTTGAAAAGCCGCCGATGACAGCACCGATCGTATGCTGACCATCTCACGGTTTTTATTAGGCACTTCAATACCGATTGTTCCCTTGCCGGGGATCGGTGCGATGATACGAATGCCCAACGCCGCTAAATTCAGCGCAATATCATCTTCCAGGTTTTTGATGCGTGAAATCTTAATGCCGGCATCCGGTACAATTTCATAGAGTGTTACCGTGGGGCCAATGGTCGCCTTTATGCTTTGTATACCAATTTTGAAATTGACCAACGTAGCAATGATCTTGTCTTTGTTTTGATTGAGTTCCTCCTGGGTCACCTGCACCTTTCCTGTGTCATACTCATTGAGCAACTCCAAGGGAGGAAATTTATAATTACTAAGCTCCAGGGCGGGATCATAAAAACCTTTCTCTTCCACTAATTGCTCGGCCAGCACATCGGTATCACTTTTTGGTTCTTCTACAAAGAATGCTACCTCCGGTTTCTTTTCCGCTTTCTCCGGTTTCTCTTCCTTCAGGTCGGGTCTTGTTTCCGGTGCTTCGGAATTCTTTGTAATTAAAACTGGTTCCGATTCGGATTCAGGTTCCGGAACTGTCAGGTCGGGCCAATTGTCACGATCGTCTGTGTAGGGGGACGTACCAGGATCGGAAGGAAGCAGGGCATCATTGCCGATGGGTTTGGGATTTTTTACCTGGAAGGCGTTGATGGCCGTAACGTTAAAGAAGTATATGATGAAAATAAAAAGTGTAAGAACGAGGAATAAGAATGTTCCCCAACCCAATAAATTATCAGCCATATAGGCCAGTTCATATCCCAATCCACCGCTCAGAAAACTAATTTCAGTCGCACCCGTAATGCTATGGGTGAGATAGCCCATGAGCAAGCTAAGCCACAATCCTGCGAACAGCGAAAATGTGAAGGCAGAGAAAAATGACAACAACGTTCGTTTCACTACCAGGCGGAAGCCCACCAAAAACAAGAGCGGTGGTATAAAAAAGGCGGAAATTCCAAACCAGCGGAAGATAAAATAATGCGAAGTAAACGCACCCGAAAGACCGAGCCAGTTATCAGTTTCATTTCCCGCGTCTAATACGCTCGTTTCGCCCAATCCCTCTACAACGCTTTGATCCGCCTTGCCGGTAAAGAGGTAGGAGACAAAGGCCGTGATCAGAAACAACGATATGCCCAATAGAAAGAATCCCAGTGCCAGGTGGAATCGCGGATCTCTGAAGAAATCCAGATTGAAAGGTGATTTCGATTTGCCGCCTTTGCTCTTTTTTTCTTTCTCGGGCTTTTTGAAAGTATTGGACTTGTAGGTGTTTTCAGCCATCAGTTTAAAAAGTATTCAAATCTAAAGAAAAACTGCTTAAGTTCTTAAAATTAGGTTGTTATAGAATTGCCATGGGTTTAAACCCGTGGCAATTTGTGATAATGTTAAAGGGCTTAGCCCAAATGAATAGCTTAAACGCGAACATAAAGTGCACGCACAATCAGGTGAGTCAGATTTCTATCATCAACAGTGATCATACCGCGTTGTCCTTCACCTTTAAAAAAACGTTTGTTGCAACCGGCCACTATTTTTCCAATATTCGCTTCTTAATCCACATCGTATGATCCGAAACTTCCTTAAGGTCTGTTTGTTCTTTGGCCTGTCCGCACTGGCAGCAGCTTGTTCACCCGAAGGAAAAGAAGCCACTAAACGACCTGATGTAAAACCTCCCGTTGCGAAGAAGAAGCCTTTTGAACTGGTCGCCAAGCATGGACACAAACGCATTGATGAATACTACTGGCTGAAGGAACGCAAGGATTCGTCCGTAATCAATTACCTGACGGCAGAAAACAAGTACCTGGACACGATGACGGCCCACACAAAAGCCTTGCAGGAAAAACTGTACACGGAGATGAAGTCGCGTATCAAAGAGAAAGACGAATCCGTTCCGTACAAAGACGGTGAATTCTATTACTATACCCGCTTTGAGGAAGGATATGACTATGCTATCTATTGTAGAAAAAAGGGATCCCTGGAGGCGGCGGAAGAAATCATCGCAAATGGAAACGAGCTTGGAAAAAATCAGAAATATTTCAACCTGTTTATTGAACACAGTCCGAAACATGATTTAATCGCTCTTTGCATTGATACCATCGGCCGCCGGTTTTATACCATCAAGGTTAAGAACATGACTACTGGACAAATGCTCCCCGATAAAATCGCTAACACCACGGGCAACCTGGCTTGGGCGAATGACAATCAGACCCTTTATTTCAGCAGACAAGATCCGACCAGCCTCCGCTCCAACCAGGTTCATCGTCATACCCTGGGCACGAAGGCAAATGATAAACTGATTTATGAAGAAAAAGATCAGACGCTCTCCTGTTATGTGAATAATACCAAATCACATAAATACATTCTGGTGAATTCGGGACGCACGGATGCCTCTTTTTCCCAGTTCCTGGACGCGGATAACATTGACAGCAAACTCACCTTGCTGGAACCCTTGCAAAATGATGTCGAGTACGGAGTCGACCATGCGGGTGATAAATTTTACATCCGCACCAATTTAAACGCAAAGAATTACCGTCTGGTGGAGACCCCTGTGACCAAGCCTGGAAGAGAAAACTGGAAAGATGTAGTGCCTCACCGGGAAAATATTTTCTTAAGTGGATTTGATTTGTTCAAGAATTACCTGGCCGTGGAAGATGAAAGCGAAGGACTCACTAAAATCCGGCTTATCAAATGGACTGACATGTCTGAGTCTACCATCGATTTTGGTGAACCGGCGTATGTAGCGAGTATTGAAAACAATCCTGAGTTTAACACCACCGTGATCCGTTACAGCTACCAGTCCATGACCACGCCCCCTTCTACCTACGACTACAACATGGAAACCCGCGAGAAAAAACTGTTGAAGCAACGGGAGGTCCTGGGCGGATTCAATGCATCCAATTATCAAACGGAACGCGTCATGGTCACAGCCCGTGATGGTGCTAAAATTCCGCTGTCCATTGTGTACCGGAAAGACAAATTCAAAAAAGATGCTACCAATCCCTGTCTTGAATATGCATATGGTTCGTATGGTTCCAGCACGTATGCAACGTTCAGTTCCAACCGTTTAAGTTTATTGGATCGGGGGTTTGTCTACGCCATTGCGCACGTACGCGGCGGTCAGGAGATGGGCGGCCAATGGTACGAGGATGGAAAGATGATGAAGAAGAAAAATACGTTTACTGATTTTATCGATTGCTCGGAATACCTGATCGCGAATAAGTATTCTGCTAAAGACAACCTGTTTGCCTACGGCGGCAGTGCGGGAGGATTGCTGATGGGCGCCATTACCAACATGCGTCCTGAATTATATAAAGGAGTAATTGCAGGTGTACCCTTTGTCGATGTTATCTCCACCATGATGGACGAAACCATTCCACTGACAACCTTTGAATGGCGTGAGTGGGGCAATCCAAACATTCAAGAACAGTATGAATACATGCTCTCTTACTCACCGTACGACCAGGTAGAAAGGAAAAATTATCCCAACCTGCTGGTGACTACCGGCCTCCACGACAGCCAGGTCCAATATTGGGAACCCGCCAAGTGGGTGGCGAAGCTCCGCGATATGAAAACCGATGACAATCTTTTATTGCTTTATACAAACATGGATGCCGGTCATGGTGGTTCTTCTGGGCGCTTCCGGGCGATAAAGGATGAAGCGAGGCGTCAGGCGTTTATGCTGGATTTGGTAGGGATAAGGGAATAAAGAAGGGCACATGAAATTAATAGTAATGTCCTTAGCTCATTTTTTAGATGGACATAATAGTTAGTAACCAAAAGTTACAAACGTGAAGTAGGGTTTTCAAGGATTAATAAAAGCGATTCCCTATTTCAAGATGCCCGCCAACACTTTATTTATCCTTGACACACATCCGGGGCCTTCATATACAAATCCTGTATAAATCTGAACTAAATCCGCACCCGCCTGGATCATTTCCGCTGCATCTTCCGGGGTGATGATGCCACCTACTCCAATGATAGGATAATCCGGGCCCAGCTGACTTCTTAGATAGCGGATGATGCTCGTCGCCTTTTCGCGCAACGGTTTCCCACTCAGGCCACCGGCACCGATTTTTTTTACATCATCATCATGCGTAATAAGTCCTTCGCGGGAAAGGGTCGTATTCGTAGCAATGACACCGTCTGTACCCGTCTCCTTTAAAATTTGTATGACATCCTCCAATTGTTCAACAGACAGATCGGGCGCTATTTTTAGAAGGATCGGCTTAGGTTGGTCTTTGGCAGCGCTTAAACTTCTCACATTCGTCAATAATTTCTTAAGCGGCTCCTTCTCTTGTAAATCGCGCAGGCCCGGCGTATTGGGTGAGCTTACATTGACAACAAAATAATCAACGTAAGGATAGAGTGCTTCAAAACAATAGCCATAATCGTCAGACGCCTGCTCATTGAGGGTGGTCTTGTTCTTTCCAATGTTACCCCCCACCAGCACATCTGCACTTCTTTTTTTCAATCGCTCGACGGCTGCCAACACCCCTTCATTATTGAATCCCATGCGGTTGATGAGTGCCTGATCATGTGAAAGCCGGAACAGTCGTGGTTTTTCATTGCCCGTCTGAGGTTGTGGCGTGACGGTGCCGATCTCGATAAATCCAAAACCGAAACACGCCAGTTCGTCTATCAGTTTGGCGTCTTTGTCAAAGCCTGCCGCGAGACCAACGGGGTTTTTAAAAGTTAAGCCAAGAATTTTCCTCTCCAATTTTGGATGTTGAAAATCAAACAGCATGTGTAGCAACGGCTTGACACCCGGTACAGCGGAAATAATCTGGAGAAATTGAAATGTGAAATGATGGACGTTTTCCGGGCGGATGAGAAAAAGTATGGGTCGAATAAAAAATTTATACATGACGACAGAGGGGAATTACGAATGCGGAATGACGAGTGACGAATCTAAGAATAAACCCCAATGTATTAAATTCGTCACTCGTCATTCATCATTCGTCACTTCTTTCTCTTCTTCTTTGGCTTAAGAGAGAATTTTTTGAATCCCGCTGAGACTACTTGTTCAATTAAACCTTTCGTGTCTGAAACGCTCGAGGTTGTTGTGGCATTGACCCGCCAAATGAGATTATTACTCCGATCATTCAGATCAATGATCAGACTTCCCATCCTGTATTCACGTGACCAACTCTGACTGCTGCTCCCCGGCGTCATGCCCAGAGGCCCTAATTGTCCAAAATCACTTTGCTGCTTAGAGCCAATAACATACGATGCCACCAGGTCCCCCAGTGAATCAACCTGTTGCAATCCCTTTTCCTTCAGCTCCTCGGCAATGGAATTCCTAACCCAATTTTTTAAAGAAGCTTCATTTCCCTGCTGTTGGTCTTTAGGCGTAATAACTTCCCCCCCGCCAAGTGAAAATGTTTTATACCGGGAAAGATCACGCTTCTTATCATACTCAACGTTAATGTCCTGTGCCTGGGAACAAAGGCTTATAAGCAGTAGAAAAGGGATATTTCGCATGAGAATTCAAAGGTAAGAAATCGCCCGAATTGCCACGGGTTTAAACCCGTGGCAATTTTGCCTCCAAAAGCATCTGATCTATATTCAACCCCTTGGATGAAATTCTTTAATGACCTGTTTAAGGTAGTCCCGATCGAGATGGGTATAGATTTCCGTGGTGGTAATGGATTCATGGCCCAACATTTCTTGAACAGCGCGTAAATCGGCCCCGCCTTCAATTAGGTGCGTTGCGAAGGAGTGTCGGAATGTGTGGGGACTGATGGATTTTTTTAAACCAATTTTTGCCGCTGTGGATTTGACGATCAGGAAGATGGAGACGCGGGATATTTTTCTTCCCGCACGGTTTAGAAAAACGTGACTTTCAAAACCTTTTTGTACGCTGTTGTGGACGCGGATTTCCTCCAGGTAGATTTTCAAATACTTCATCGCATCCCTTCCGATGGGCACCAGTCGCTCTTTATTTCCTTTTCCCACCACCCGTAAAAATCCGAGATCAAAATAGACATTAGCCCTCTTTAATTCCACCAGCTCAGAAACGCGAAGGCCTGAGCTATACAGCACTTCGAGCATGGCGCGATTGCGACCTCCCTCCGGTGACGAGAGGTCGATGGCATCGAGTAGTCTGACGATTTCTGAATAGTCAAGCGTGTCAGGAAGTTTGCGGCCCAACCGGGGTCCTTCAATTAACGCCGTTGGATCTTTTTCCACCAGCTCTTCAAATAAGAGATACTTGTAAAATGCTTTAATACCCGACAATATCCGGGCTTGGCTGTGGGCGCTCATCCCCAATTCATTGATATGCTGGAGAAAACTCCGGAGATGTTTGGTTGAAATCGCGAGGGGCGACAGGTTCAGTTTTGAAACCGCTACAAACTGTTCAAGCAGGGCCACATCGTGCAAATAGGCATCTATGGAATTCTGTGATAACGACCTCTCTAATTTGAGATAGTTGCCGAATTCCTTACTGTACAGGCCCCATGATTTTCCCGCCATACTTTTTGATAGCCTGTTAATTTAACGACATTTGTAAAGATCGCTAACCATTCCTTAGCTTGATAAAAAATGTAATTGTTTTTCTTTGAGCAACAAAAGAATCATGACAGCCTTGCGACGGCGACAACATCGTAAAATTAAGATCACATGAGAATTCAAATCATCAATGGCCCTAACCTGAACCTCCTCGGCAAGCGCGAACCGGAGGTATACGGAAATCAGTCGTTTGAAACTTTTTTTCAAACACTTACCCAGAGTTTTGCGCCCATTGAGTTGCATTACTTCCAATCAAATGTGGAAGGTGAGATTGTCGATAAGCTTCAGGAGGTAGGATTTTCATTTGATGGAGTGATCTTGAATGCGGGTGCCTACACTCACACGTCGGTGGCCATCCACGATGCCATCGGTTCGATCCCTTCCCCGGTTGTGGAGGTCCACATCTCCAATGTTTTCGCACGCGAAGAATTCCGGCATCACAGCCTCATCACCTCCAAGTGTGCCGGTCTCATCACTGGATTTGGTTTGCAGAGCTATGCACTCGCCATGATTTATCTCATGAATCGCGGCAATTCGTAATTCAAATTCCAAATTCGTCAATCAACATTCGTAATTTTCCCTATGGTCTCCTTCTATCCCGGTCCTTCCCGCGTTCACGATCAGGTTCCCAAATGGGTGAAAGCCGCACACAAGAAAGGCATCCTCAGCATGAATCACCGGAGCGCGGAGTTTGTTGACCTTTCAAAAAAAACGATTGCCTTACTCAAACGAAAACTTAAAATTCCAAACGAGTATACAATTTTTTTTACCTCCTCGGCCACAGAATGCTGGGAAGTGATTGCGCAATCACTGGTGAAAACAAAAAGTATTCACATTCACAACGGCGCCTTTGGTGAAAGGTGGTTCGACTATACGCTACGGTTGAGACCGGATGCACAGTCACTGCCTTTTGATCCTGAGAAAGAACTCCCTGCCGGCAAGTTGGCTTTGAACGAAGGTGATATTATTTGCATCACACAAAACGAAACTTCCAACGGTACCGAAGTCCGCAACAAGATTATCGCTGCCGTTAGAAAAAACAATCCCGACCATTTGTTCGCGGTGGATGCGACCTCATCTATGGCCGGCATTTTTCTCAACTTCCAATCAGCCGACATTTGGTTTGCCTCTGTTCAAAAATGTTTTGGCTTGCCGGCAGGTCTTGCGGTGATGGCGTGCTCTCCCCGTGCGATGGTGCAGATGCAGGTCATCGGCGAGAAAAATCATTACAACAGTCTCTCGTTGATGAAAGAAATGATCGATAAGTGGCAGACACCTTATACACCAAATGTCCTGGGAATTTATTTGTTAAAATGCGCTTTGAAAAACATGAACAAAATTGTCGATGTTGATCAAAAAATTACCCAACGACAAAAAGAGTGGATCCGTTTCTTTCAGGGCTCAAAGAATCTTCATCCTTTGATTGCTAATCCGGAAGTTCGCTCCAGAACCGTGATTGCTGTCAATGGCAGTGCCAGGTTAATTGAAGTGATAAAAGCTGTGGCTAGAAAAAAAGGAATGCTGCTGGGTGAGGGGTACGGGAATCTGAAAAAAGAAACTTTCCGTGTTGCAAATTTTCCAGCCATAAAAAAGAAGGAAATCACAAGGCTAATGAATTTTTTGCAAGCGTATCGATAGTTGCATCACTGTGCACCTTAAAAAATCCGGCCACCCAGGAATGCTTGCAAAGTGGTACGGAGGAAAGATTTATTCATAATGAATAATCCTGGCGGTTACCCGTCACGAAGATCGGTAGGCCATATCATATATTGATTTTACGTGTGGCCCCAGGAATACACGGGCATATATCCGAATGATTGCAAGACCATCCAGGATAAAGCTAAGGGAAATAAAGAACGCGAGTATCGGCTGATTCTCATGAATGTGACTGAAAATCAAATCCTCACCAATAAATGTCGGCGTAATCGGAAAGCCCGCCAGTCCTAAACAGGAAAGCAGAAAAACCAGGGCAATTTTTGGATGCTCGTGCGAATGTCCATGAAACTGATCGAGGTCAATATTGTTCTCAAAAGATTTTAGTCTCCGGAGGCAGAGGAAGCCAAGAATACCGGCCACCACTACACCGGACAAATAAAGCATGGTGTGTTCATAGGTAAAATGCTCATTGAACGAAATTGCCAGCGCTATCCAAAAGTGGTTCATCATGACCAGCGTCCAACTCATACGGGCCAGCTTTCGTTCTGTAAATGATTTCAGGACCATGACCAGGCCGATAAATGAGAACACAAATGGCAAATACCGCTCCACTCCCGGGGAAATCATCTCTTCGTTGTATAAAATAAAGATACCAAGGAGATAAGCAGGAATAAAGAAAATGACGACACGGTTGAGCGTGAGAAAATCGAGTTTATTACCAACCCACTTTAAAGGATTCCACAAGTAGCGATACATCGACGAATCCAGATTCCATTCCTTCACGCACAAAATATAAAGACCGTTTTGAATCTTCTTCGGAAAAGAACTTTCAATGGAACGCTCACGGGGTGAGAAATTATAGAACTGTTCCCTGATCAGATAACTAACTACCGAGGGAGAGACCAGAAGTTGGTAGGTGCGCAGAAACGCATTCCCTGCAAAGTGAATTAGTGCAAGCGTTTGAAACCCAGCTGCAACCTCGACAAAGATCAATCCGATCTGAGCGATGGATGCATACGCAATTTGACTTTTTATAGATGACTGCACGCGCGCGATTCCAGTGGTAATGAGGGTGGTCGCTAAGCCAAGGGCGCCGATAAGGATTCGTACTGAGAATTGCTGCTCCCAAAACGGGAATGTCCGCAAGAGAAGAAACACGCCCAAATGTACCGCGAGCGAGCCATAAAAGATGGCGGTGGACGGTGTTGGGCCTTCCATAGCTCTCGGAAGCCAGGAAGAAAAAGGAAGCTGAGCTGATTTGGCCGCTGCGGTTATCAAAATCATGAGCGAAATGAAAACACCAATCCAACTGTGCGTAAGAAGATGTTCATGTACCAGTTCGTAGTTGTTTAATTTCAAAAACGTTATATTCTCATGAAACAGGTGATGACTCATCCACATGGTAAGTATCAGGCCGACATCGCCAATGCGGTAGATTGAAAATACTTTCACTGCATTTTTTACGGGCAGATAGCGGTCGCGGTAAAACGCAATCAAAAGAAAAGAAGAAATACCCAACATTTCCCATCCTATGAACAACGTTTCAAGATTGCCGGCAAAAATTATAATGTTGTAGCCCAGGTAAAAGAAAAGAATGGTGTTAAAGAAACGCTTGTAACCACTCTCACGGTGCAAATAGTACCGACTGTAAATTGTCACCAGAAACGTGAGAAACGCCCCCACAAACAAGTAGGTGGCCGTGATCATATCAAAACTAAAGTCTATAAAAAACTCATAGTCAATGGTCCGGAAAAGGACGATGTCCTTCAAATCAAGCGTAGGATAACCGTGGAGTAGCCAATATCCAAGGAATATGATTGTGCTTAACAAATGCAAACCCACCGTGCCAAACGCGATTTGGGAAAGAAGGGCTTCCTTTTTAGGCGCAAGAACGCTAAGAATAAACCCTGCTAACGGAAGAAGTATGAACAGATGAAGGAAGGATGTCATGCGATTAGCTTAAGGAAGTAGTAAAACAGGAATATTATCTTCTTCAGCCTCAAGAATGGGTGTGAGGTCTGTAATAATTTCGATATGTTGTTTCAGCGGTATATACGGTGTGAATCCTCCATCTTTGAAATGGAAAAAATCCCGCGTTTCCGGATTCATGGCAACGAGATTGACCCACTCATTAATAAACCACTCGTACGTTTCTGCTTGTTTCTGAATTGTACGCAAGACGACTTCTGGGAAGTGTTCCACGATAATCAAAAGTCGTACAGGATCGTGCACTTCGATCATCTGGCTGGGAAGGCCGGGTCTCAAATCACCATCGATACCATTCGCCACACCAATCAGTCCCATGACATTATGTGGTAATTTTGTGCCGGCCCCCAGTTTATAATTATCCACCCGCGAAAAGAAATACTCAAGATTAATACCGCCGCATACAGGCCCCAACGGCTTCATAATGCCAAAAAGAAGATTGCCTTCCGGATCAATTGAATAATCATATGAATTCAGGAAGGCTCGCCTGTCCAAAAACAAATGCTTGGTGAGTCCTCTTCTGCCGACAATACAAAGCGCGTTCGTAGCGTGGTTCAGTTCAGGGCGAGGTTCAAACAATGAAACCGATCGCATCTTAACCTTCTCGTGCGTTTTTTCAGGATTCAGATGCGAATCAATTAACTCAAACCGCCTTGCCCGTTCTTTCGAATTCAGGTCCAGCGCATTGTAAAAAACGACTTCATTTTTATTGTGATTTTGCAAATTTTGGGGAGAGAGGGAGTTTTCATCAAAAAACATGACCTCGTCGCGGGACGTATCATGAAGGGCCCCTACAAATTGTGTTGTTGATGGAATAATGATTCCTCGGCTCTTGAGAATTTCTCTCACCGCTGGATGGTTGGCCATAAAACACATGGTGCGCGAATTCACGGAACCTGCCCTTCCCGAACAAGCACCGCAATCATACGCCGCGTAGTGAGGATTATTTACGCTGCTCGACCCGTGACCGACCAGGTAAACAATCGGGGCGAAATCCTTCACCAGTCCGATACTTCGTAAAAGCGACTCAGCTCTATTTGCCATCTCTTCCACCGTAAATCCCACCTGGAGATCGTTCTCCCGATCCGCCAGGCTCTTGTTTTCTATGGTGAGTTTTGAATACTTATCCATGTGCCGGAAGGAGGAGGCGGTAGCAGGACTCATGGATGGCCTGAAAATATTAACAAATAATTTAACCGCCGACCAAAATCCGAGTGTCTGGGAAATCAACCAACCGCTGTAAAAGGAATGTGAATGCTTGCTGAAATATAAATCCTTTTCCCGTTTGCTGGTGGACTCCATTTCTTTGATCAGGTATTTTGGCGTGACCGGCGCAGGACAAAGTTTAGTATAAAACTTTCCATCTTCCGGTTGGAAGAAAAATTCAACACTAAAAAACCCAGGTGTACCAAACGTTTCACAAGAAGGGTCCGTTTTCTCAAGATATCTTCTAAAGGAACATTCCCGGTCATCAATGCAAAACATTGCCTGGAAAGTTTTCGCAGGGACTTCTGCCTTCTCCGTGCCTCCCAAAGAAATTCCGGCAAGGACTTCATCGTAGTAACTCCAGTCATAGGCTTCCTGCCAGATAGAAAATACCTCGCTCAACTCCGTTTCAGGTACTTCGGCAAATAGATCCTCCGGTTTGGACTTCAGCTTGTTTCCAAGCGGCTCCCAACCTTTGACGAATTGGTAGTCCAACGAGTCAATTTCAAGTAAAAGTTCGAAGACAATCAAGTCGTGGACGGTTATCTTTCGCCGGTCCAATAGCATGTCTGGCAATGCCTCAATGGCAGACGCTATGCCCGACCAACCCTGATGGGCAAATTGCTGATCGAAGAGATATTGCTTATAAAGTGACTCGTCACCGACCAGAATTTTTAACAGATCATTGATCTCACAGCTGCTTTTCAGTAAAAGATCCCGGGCTCGTTGTTTTCTAAAAATACTTGCGAACGTATTTCGTTCCATTTCCCGAATGGCAGAAAGTAAACTCTTTTCTTTAACTGGAAATGTCCATATAGAAATTCCCTGGTCAAGGTAACTGCAGAGAATCCGGAAAAGAATCGGATGAACCATGGAGTCCAAGTCAATGTGGTACTCCCTTTTCCAGTTTGCTCTCAACGATCCTATTCTGGAGAAAGCGGCCGTATCATATTTCTTCGAAAGGATCTTTTCTTTCCATTCACTCACCCGTTCGGTACCTTTCTTATCTGAAATAATCTTCTCCAAAATATCGGCCCGGATTTTTTGAGACTTATAAAGTGCCCGAAATTCATCCAGCGAGAGGGAGACTTTATAGCCAAACATTTGAGAGGCTGTGCGAACAGCTTCATGAAATTTTAAATTCTGAAATGCGTGCAGCGTATTCTGATGGATAAAGTCTTTGAGCGCTGCCTGTTCGGGTAAATAATGTTTCAATTCATGAAGCACATGCTGTTCATCGAAAGAAGGGACGGGAGATTTCATTTAACGATTTTAAAAAAGGTTTTTATCATCCTTAATAAATAGTATCCAGCGAAATAGTTGTGATCGAAAAGTTCTGCATTAGTCACATCCGGACTTCAAATAATCCGGGTTTTCAGAGGTTCAGGGGCAGGCCGACCTTAATTGCAGTCGTCCAAACCGAACCCATGTCTGAATCAGATCTGGAGAGATCGATGGACCAGGTACAACGGAATATCGCAGCGGCGGCCGGCAAACGGGGTCAAATAATAATAACAAGATTGCCGATCAGGAACAGTAAATGTTATTGTTGACGCGAACAGGCAAATCAAGAAACCAGTAGCAGGAGCGCTGTAATCTGCTCCATCACCGAAATTTTTTTCGGATTTTTCTTCTCCGATTTCTTCATCAATAAGCTGTGAATCGGATTTGAGCGGAGTCTCCGATTGTTTGGCAATCCACGAGGACTTTGCGTTTTTGAATAAGCCGAAGGAGTCGAATGATCTGGAAATGATGGACGTAAACAAGAAGCATACCACCAAGATGCCTGCCAATACCCTGATGCCTGATACGTTTCTCATAAAAATGAGCACAAATGTAAATTTTTTTAGGGCAATCTCATTTCTTACAAAGCACAGAAAATAGACCATCTGTCACAAATCAGGTAAACACGAACACTGCTCACTAGTATGATCCGCAGCGCTGCTCCGAAAACGATTGAACTTCGGCAATCTTGTGAAAGATAACCTGATCAAAGTACCACCTGATAAGGTAAACCGTACGATAAGAAATATCAGAAATCTCCTGATTCAAAAAGACAAAACGGGAAATTCTACCTCTTTCCTTATTGGCTTGCGCTAAGCAGTTGCTCTCATAGGGGTCCAAACTTATGCCTCTAGACAACTTTGTGGGAAAGTAGTACGGTTTTTTTCACATTTGCGGGTGCCCATCCAACCATGATCCTACGGCTCCGTCAGATTTTAACAATTTCGCTGCTCCTATTGTTTTCAGTTGAAAATGTATTTCCTGTTTCCACGGATACCGATCTGGAAAAATATTCTACACACGATCAAGTTTCATCACAAAAGGAGTGCCCTCCACTCTTCTCCTGGATTCTGTCCTGGATTCTGGAAGAAAATGAAAGCGAAGAGCGCAATAATAAGGCCTATGGAGCACCGGGCGATCTTTCAATCTTTTCCTCTATACTCTTTAATTATCATCCGACCGCTGGCATTAGTCTCCGACCGCTCGACGCCTCACTACCTGTAGGAAGTCAACAGATTCTAAAGTTGATCGGCCGACTCCGCATCTGATAACCGACGGCAAGCATGTCAATCTCAGGCACCTAATTACCAGCCTTGAGACCTCTCCAATCTTCGTCACATTCAATTTCTAACTTATTGGATGTGACTTAACCCTCTAAAATTTCTCTAAAGGATTTATTTACTATGAAAACGCTTGAAATTCCAAAAGACGGGCTTGCGGGCCTTAAACAGAACTGGACTGCCGACGCCCTTTCCGGTTTCTTAGTATTTCTATTGGCCTTACCATTGAGCCTGGGTATTGCCAAAGCCAGCGGCTTTCCGGCCGCGATGGGTGTACTCACCGCCATGATTGGCGGCATGCTTGTAAGTATCTTCCAGGGGGGAAGGCTTACGATCAAAGGTCCTGCAGCCGGGCTGATCACCGTTTGCTCAGGCGCAGTGACCGACTTGGGGAATCTCAACCTGGAAGGAGTTACTGCTGTCCAACTGGCATGCGGAGCTGTGGTAGTCATGTCCATCATCCAATTTGTATTCGGTATTTTAAAATTCGGATCTTTCAGCGATTTTTTTCCGCATTCAGCAGTACATGGCATGTTGGCTGCCATCGGTGTGCTGATTTTTGCCAAGCAGTTTCCAATCCTTTTGGGTGTGCCCGGAGAATTAACGAAAGGCCTTAGTCCGATTGAACTATACACCCACATACCAACATTTATCGCTCATGCAACGCCCCAAATTGCCATTGTGGGGGTTCTTAGTTTAATAATAATTTTTGGTTTGCCGATGTTGGGCGGTCTGTTCAAAAAAATTCCGGGCCCCATGGTAGTGTTAGTAATCATGATACCATTGGCTGTGTTTTTTGATTTCAAGACTAATCACGCCAGCGCGCTTGTAACGATTGGCGATTTTTGGGGAAATGTAACATTCAACGCCAGCTTTGCAGCCATTGGAACGGGCGTGTTTTGGAAATATGTTTTCATGTTCTTGTTTGTCAATAGTCTGGAGTCATTGCTCACAGTAAAGGCCATTGACGGCCTTGACCCCTGGAAACGTCCATCAGATTATAATAAGGATTTACGCGGTCTGGCCGTTGGTAATGGTCTGGCGGGTTTGCTCGGAGGGTTACCAATGATCTCAGAAGTGGCACGTAGTTCAGCCAATGTGGGTTATGGTGCCCGCACCCGGTGGGCAAATTTCTTTCACGGTCTTTTCCTTTTTGTTGCCATGTTGGTTATGATCCCGTTAATTGAGATGATACCAAATGCTGCATTGGCAGCGATGCTGATTGCCGTGGCGTACCGGTTGGCCTCGCCGAAAGAATTTATTGGAACGTACAAAATCGGCCCCGAGCAATTCGTGATTTTCATAGTAACGATTATCGTAACAGTGGCGGAAGACTTATTGCTTGGTGTTTTTGCAGGTATTCTTACCAAGTTCATTTTTCATATCATTAACGGGGCTCCGGTACGATCGCTTTTCAAAGCTGATTATTCGGTCAACGAGACAGAAGATCAGTATCTTATCAATGTACGCGGTGTTGCTACCTTCTCTAACTTTCTGGGTTATAAAAAACTGTGGAATACACTGAAACCCGGCAAGAATATCATCTTTAACTTCGAGCAGGCCAAACTGGTGGATCATTCGTTTATGGATCAACTTCATCACTTCGAAGACTCACACCATCAAACCGGCGGTCACGTATCACTTGTAAATCTAGACCACCTCAATGCTTTCTCGTCGCACCCCTTGGCGGCCCGTAAGTTGATGAAGGAGGCGCCGGACAAAATTGAAATCCGTCTTTCTCCCCGTCAGATTGCCTTACGCAAATTTGCGAATAGCAATGAATATGATTTTAATGCACAACACGTGCGGGTAGCAGCGAAATACAAGGACTTCCCGATCCAGCAAGGAAATAAAATACGCTTTGAGGAGAATGTCCTATCCAAATATGCAGATGTCGGTAAAATTGAAATCGCCGATATGACGCTGGTTCAAGGAGCACGGCAAGATCGCTCTGAAACACATGTCACCGTAATACACATTTCAGAAACCGATCTTCCTATTCCGGATTTTGCATTGGAGCCAGAAAGCTTCGGAACAAAGTTCTCTGAACTTATGGGTGGCAAGGACATCGACTTTGCCGAGTATCCTGAATTCTCACGAAAGTATTATCTGCGCGGCGACCCTGAAGCAACCGTTCGGACATTTTTTAGTGAACCCGTTATACGCTTCCTCGAAAACCATGAAGAAATCCATATCGAATGTCATAAGCACAGGCTCTTGATTTACAAAAAGGTCGATTTGCTGGATCCTCATGAAATCGAGGTCCTCGAGAAATACGCCGAAGAATTTGTGCAGCTCATTAAAGAACGGATTGAGCAACATGCATAATTCCGATGGACCCGAAACGGCAGTTCAAACTATTTTAAATGAATGCCGGCAACCTAGTGAGCTAGGCAAGCCTATAACAAAGAAATCATTACACACGTATGAGACAAAAATTCCTTGTTGCCATTATCCCATTATTGTTTGCCGGCCGAGTGGCCTGGGCTCAGGAACCCGTGAAAGAGCCTGCTAAAGAAATTGATGAACTCCGTCTCAAACTCAATGAAGATGGGAGTCACTATTTGAAAGCCACCTTCTCCAACCAGATTTGGTTTAAGTTCAATGATAGCAATCCCGGCACGCAAGTGCTTGGAGAGCCTGCCAACCAAACCTTTGACATCGGATTGCGCAGAACACGCGTGCAATTCTATTGCCAGCTCACAGACCATGTCTCGTTTTATTTTCAGTTTGGCCAAAACAACTTCAATTTTCTTACACAAAATGCCGGCAATCGAAAACTGGAAGTATTTTTTCATGATGCTTTGGCGGAATACAAAATCTCAAAAACCAAT
>JANYKP010000031.1 GCA_025358195.1 Cyclobacteriaceae bacterium | reverse complement strand
CAAATTTCTGGGCTCCTGCGAAATACTTTTCGTTACCGCATCGTTTGCAGTGAAAACCATTCGTCCACTTCAATGTCTCCAGGAAGCGGTGGCAGGCGAGGGTATCGGTGTACAGCGTTTTAAATTCATCATACCCCATGGCTGTCTCGTGTAATCGTTCTTCAAGAACTTCTTTGACTTTATTTTTAAGCTTCCAGTTGTCCAAATCCAAAAGCGAATTTATCTGATTGATCTCATTAGCCTGCACGATCAGTTTTTGATTGCTCTCTGCCAGTTCGCTATTCATCGCGTTCAACTCAACTGTGCGCTCGCCCACCTTACCTTCCAGTTCCCGGTTTACTTTGTCTTTCAAATGAAGGTTTATTTCATTCTGATAAATTATTCTTTTCAACGCACGGTCGCGGTTGTGCTTCAATATCCTGATCCGGTCACCCAGCGCGAATGTCAGAAAGAGCATTTCGATTACAAAACTGAAATGAAGACTATAGTGTGAAATCGTTGTAATGGACAAAATATTAAAATAGACCAGGCTCCGTAGCAAAAAACCTGCGAGCAGTAATCCATAGGCAATGACAAAAAATCTTGCCGGTCGGTAGCCCCGCATCCAGATCTTTATACCCGTATAAAAGATAAGCGAGAGCGGAATGATTTCGATCACTCGATAGGTGAAAAATTCAGGATAAAGAACTAATTCCAAAACAAAAACAGCGGAACGGGCAACGATCATCACCTTCAACATTTTATCCAAACGCGGGGATTTTGCACGGGTGCTGAGAAATCTTCTGGTGAAAACTAACGCCCATAGTATAACCGAATAGAGCGATATCCCGATTGCATAATCATTCCATTCAGGATGATGGGGCCAGAGGTATTGAAAGCCAATTCCGTCCAGGCTCAATGCATAAAAACCAACACTGAGGATGTATAAAATATAATAGATATTCTTGATCTCACGAATAGCCAGGTAGACCAGAAAGTTGTACAAGGCAATGATGAAGATCATTCCATAAAATGTTCCGTAGAGGAAATATTCATTGAGGGCATAGTAGATAAACCTGTTCTCCGATCGAAAGGCTATTCGGATATCGGCAAATTCATGCGATCTTACTCTAAAATAGTACGACAAGGTGGTATCCTTGCGCATGTCCAATTGGATCTCAAAATTCTTATGAAGAAAGGTGCGTTGCGTAAAGGGGTAGTGATCCCCCATTTTCAAATGGGTGTAGGACCCTTTCTCTGTTGGAACAAATGCATCGATGTAGTCGATTGTCTGGTCATAAAATTCAAGGAGCCATACTCTTTTTCCTTCCGTGATGTGATGGATTGGAATCCTTATCCAATAGGAAACATTGGCAAGAAAGTTCTTGTTTTGATACGAATCATTTCTCTCAAATCTTTCTTTGAATAATGGGCTTGAAATTTCCTGGAAGGCCAGCGTATTCGACGAATCAATCAGGTATTCCAACTCGTGCAGGTATAAGATTTTTTCATCCTTATTCTCATCGATTTTCAATGCCTGATTGAAAGCTGGAACAACCGCACATGAAACCAGCAGGACAAGCAACGTTCGCGATATCACATCAATATTTTTCAAGCCAGCCACCATTGAATCCAGCCTTTTTTAAACCTTCAATTATATACGGATTCTTTTTCATCAGTTCCCAGACAAATCCATTTCTATAGTTTTCGATCTGGATAACAATGGGTCCCTGGTCAATCCCAATGTAGTCATTGTCGATCCAACCCTGGGTACCATCCTTATTAATGATCGACGAATTAAAAGCATCCTTAAAGCCATATTTTCCATACAGCTTGTTACCAAATTTCTTATTCATTTCTTTCAGGGCCGCAATGCAGATTTCCGGAGCAAATGGAATGGATCCGCCCGCCGCTGTGGGGGCAATAGTACCATCGTCTTGAGTGTACCATTGAGCTGCTCCACGTGCGCTATAACCCATAAAAGATATATTCGGATTAGACTTTAGCTCATTGCCAGGCCCATCACAGGCGGTGAGACCCCATATGTTCGCTCCATAGCCAATCCACCCGCCAGGATTTGAAATACAATACTGCCGGTTGGCATACGTAGCCCTTCTTGAATTTTCAAAATAGTCTATACCCTTTTCATTCATGAAGGCATCCTTTATTCCGCGGTAGTCTATAAACATGTGAGAATATTGATGTCCAAAGAGCGGACCAAAATTCACATGTTCCTGCCCATAGTAGGTTGCCCATTGGTATGTTTTTGTCCATCCCGTCCAGGTTTCTGAATTAATCGGGTGAGTGGGTGATGCCAAACCCATTATATAAAGGATCATTCCTTCGTTATACCCTTGCCAGGAAGCATTTAGAAATCCCCTTTCTGGATGCCATCCCATGCTCATGGTTTCCTTTCCGTTCATAGCCCAATCCCATTCCACATCCTTGTAAAGATTGTCGGCCAATGACCGGATTTCTTTTTCCGTCTCATTTTCTTTATCAAAGTAGGTCTGGCAGGAAAGTATTCCCGCGATAAGTAATCCGGTATCAATGGTAGAAAGTTCTACTTGTTGAAATCGCAAACCCGTGTTCATATCGATAAAGTGATAGAAGAACCCATGATTGCCTGTTACACCCGCTACGCTATCGCCTTTTGGAGCCCCCTGAAAGAAACGTAGTGTCGTGAGAACCCGCAAGGCCGCTTGCTCACGTGTGATATAGCCACGTTCCACTCCTACCAGATAGGATGTCAATCCAAATCCTGTGGATGCGATACTTGAGAAACTGGGCGTGGGCCACCGGTCCGGTATCAATCCGTTTTCGGGATTGGCTAAATCCCAAAAATAATGAAAGGTGTCCTTCGACAATGAATCGAGGAAGACATCATTTTGGGTCGTTGGTATTTTTTCATTCCGGCAGCCAACCGGGCTAACCGAAATAAAGAGCAGGAGCAGAATTCTATTTATTCTCATATCCTCACAAAATCTTTTTTTAAAATTAATGAACAATTAACCAGTTGCCATAATCCATTTATAAAAGATTGAATCCGAAGGAACAATGGCTTGTTTGAGAAAGGGTATGACTTACTTAGACGCTCTCTAAATTTGGGTATGTTAATGAAACTCATTCCAAAATTATGAAACACGGGTGCATTTCAATTTGTCGTGGTTACTACTCATTTGGGCTAAAGCCCTTTAACAATATCGCGATAGTAACCCCAGCCTTAAGGCTCTTGCCTATGCACATATCTTTTGAGCTAAATGCCAACCAATACTTATATTTTCAAGTTGCATCAAACCTATTCGCATAGTCTTATTACCTGGCTTAGATTCGCTTGGGTAACCTTTCCAGCC
>JANYKP010000188.1 GCA_025358195.1 Cyclobacteriaceae bacterium | reverse complement strand
CGCCGGGGCCAATTCTCTACACTACCCGCTAATTCAACGAGGAATGCCATGGCATGCTTCTTGTGTAGGAGCCTCGAAATCAACATCATACAACTTCGGGCCACGATGCCTATAGAATTGGACTCTGTATTTTTCGTATCCAGCTGGATACACAGCAGTCCGAAACTGAAATGAAACCAGAAAAATCGCAGCAGCATTATATAAATAACCAGAGACATAGAACACATAATTTTAGTAAGCATAAATAATTCTATATTATTTTTTTTTCAGGAAAAAGTTGAAACGAGGAAAAACTAACCATGATGGGCCTGAAAAATGTTGAAACGACTCAAAATACAGCTACTGTTTTAACGGTAGTTGGCAGACAGACTGAATCAGAACTGGAACGGTTGAAAGCAGCACTGAATAATGCCAACCTGGCGCTTGCCATTCAAAATGAAGAAATAGAAAAATTAGCGGCAGCATTAACCACCGCTAACAAAAAGCTCATCCTTCAGGAAGAAGTGAAAGAAAAACGGGCAGCATCGTTGATCATTGCCAACAAAGAGCTCGTCTTTCAAAATGAAGAGAAGGAAAAACGAGCAGCCGAGTTATTCATTGCCAACAAAGAGCTCGTCTTTCAGAATGAAGAGAAGGAAAAACGGGCAGCCGAGTTAGTCATTGCTAACAAAGAGCTTCTGTCATTCTCGTACGTAGCCAGTCATGATTTGCAGGAACCGCTCCGTAAGATTCAGACCTTTGCCGGACGCATACTGGAAAAGGAAAACCAAAACCTTAGCGATGCCGGTAAATTTCAGTTCCAGCGAATGCTGATTGCCGCCAGGCGGATGCAAAACCTCATTGAAGATTTACTCGCCTTCTCGCGTCTGAACACGGCCGAAAGAAAGTTTGAAAATACCGACCTCGGCCTGATTGTCGAAGAAGTAAAAAACGAATTCAAGGAAACCATTCAGGAAAAACATGGAACCATCATCATCACTAAAATGTGCAAAGCAACGGTGATCCCTTTTCAGTTTCGGCAACTCATCCAAAACCTCCTTTGAAATTCGCTCAAATTTTCCCATCCTGAAAAACCCTTACGCATCATAATCAAGAGTAAGATTTCAGTGGGTAAGAAATTAGACAACGAGCAATTGGCACCTGAAAAAAAATATTGTCACATTTCTGTTACGGACAACGGCATCGGCTTTGATCCGCAATACAAGCATCAGATATTCGAAGTATTCGAACGTCTTCATAGCAAGGAGGAATATCAGGGAACGGGAATTGGACTTGCCATTGTCAAAAAAATTGTTGACCATCACGGTGGCATTATCACCGCCTCCGGCAGATTAAACAAGGGTGCCACGTTTGATATGTACCTTCCTGTTTCTTAAAAGAGTACTTACCGTTGGCCTTCCGGGTGGGAGCTGATGGAATGAATTACGGGATAATTGTGTCTCCAACTCCCCATATCCAGGATTTGGAGCGGGGCCATTCTTCTACACTACTGTCAATTCAATTCGGTATCACACGGTATGATTCTTGTGTTGATTGAATTGGAAACTATTCAATCCTAAGAATCTGGTGAAAGTATCCAAGTGGTTAATCTTTTTTGGTCGTATCTGTTACGACAGGCCGGTGGCGTTTTTAAATCTTCTCTGTGTTGAAACGATATCCTTGGAATGCTCACATTTTCAATCTAATCTTATATTTCATCCACCAATAGTTCAACATTTGTATTATGGGTAAAGGAAGCGAGTTGGATAAGTTAATTATTGCGAATAAAAAACTCGTTCTTCAAATAAAGGCGAATGAAAAACAAGCGGCGGCGTTAACGGTTGCCATCAAAGAACTTGTTGTTCAACGGAAAGATAAAAAAGACCGTGCGGCGGAGTTAGTCACTGCAAACGCAGAGCGCGCCTTTCAAAACGAAGAGAAGAAGAAACGAGCAGCGGAGTTAGTCCTTGCCAACCTGGAACTTGCCTTTCAAAACGAAGAGAAAGAAAAGCGGGCAGCGGAGTTAGCTCTGGCGAACATAGAACTTACGTTTCAAAACAAAGAAAGAGGAAGGCGATCTGCCGATTTATTAATTGCGAACATAGAACGTTCTTTTCAAAACGAAGAGAAAGAAAAGCGGGCGGCTGAATTGATCATTGCGAACATAGAACTGGCCTTTCAAAGCAAAGAAAAAGAAAAACGGGCTGCAGCGTTAATCATTGCGAACAAAGAACTGGCTTTTCAAAACGAAGAGAAGGAAAAACGGGCAGCGGAGTTAGTCCTTGCCAACAAAGAACTGGTATTTCAAGACGAAGAGAAAGAAAAGAGGGCGGCTGAATTGATCATTGCCAACATAGAACTGGCCTTTCAAAGCAAAGAAAAAGAAAAACGGGCTGCAGCGTTAATCATTGCGAACAAAGAACTGGCTTTTCAAAACGAAGAGAAGGAAAAACGGGCAGCGGAATTAGTCCTCACCAACAAAGAACTGGTATTTCAATACGAAGAGAAAGAAAAGCGGGCAGCCGAATTGCTTCAATTAAACAAAACCCTGGCTTTTCAGAACGAAGAAAAGGAAAAACAGGCGGCTGAATTAATCTTCGCCAATCAAGCGCTTGCCTTTGAACACGAAGAGAAAGAAAAGAGGGCGACCGAGCTGATTATTGCCAACCAGGAACTTGCCTTTCAAAGTGAAGAAAAAGAAAAGAGGGCGACCGAGATCTTCATGGCCAACAAGAAGCTGGCCTTCGAAAATGAAGCCAAGGAAAAGCGGGCTTCGGAGTTAGTCATTGCTAACAAAGAACTTGCCTTTCAAAATAAAGAGAAAGAAAAACGGGCAGCAGAGTTAATTATTGCCAACAAGGAGCTTGCCTTTCAAAACGAAGAGAAAGAAAAACGCGCTGCGGAATTAGTCATTGCCAACCGGGAACTTGCCTTTCAAAACGAGGAAAAAGAAAAACGCGCTGCGGAGTTAATCATTGCTAACAAAGAACTTGCCTTTCAAAACGAAGAGAAAGAAAAACGTGCTGCAGAACTAGTCATTGCTAACAAGGAGCTTCTGGCGTTCACCTATGTGTCAAGTCACGATTTACAGGAACCGTTGCGGAAAATACAAAGCTTTTCCGGGCGCATACTGGAGTTAGAAGACCAAACTCTAAGCGATACCGGCCGACATTATTTTCAGAGAATAGTAAATTCCGCAAAGAGAATGCAACAACTTATCTCTGATCTGCTGGCCTTCTCGCATCTCAACACGGCTCAGAGAAAATTTGAAAACACGGACCTCAACCTGATCGTAGAAGAAGTGAAAAACGAATTCAAAGATACGATGCAGGAAAAACGCGCCACCATCGAAGTTAATAAGATGTGTGATGCCCATATCATTCCCTTTCAGTTCCGTCAACTCATTCAAAACCTGATCGGCAATTCACTCAAATTTTCCGATCCTGGGAAACCACTGCTCATAAAAATACAGAGTAAAACCTCCACCGGCCGTGCGTTAAATAACGAACAACTATCACCCGAAAAAGAATATTGTCACATCTCCGTTGCGGATAATGGTATTGGCTTCGATCCGCAATACCGGGATCAAATATTTGAAGTATTCCAACGTCTTCATGGCAGGGACGAGTACCCTGGAACTGGAATCGGACTTGCCATTGTTAAGAAAATCGTTGAAAACCACAACGGCATCATCACTGCTTCTGGCGAATTAGGCAAGGGTGCAACGTTCGATATTTACATTCCTGTTTCTTAACAGGCAGTCCCAAGACACGTTTCTCAATTTCTTCTCTCGAAATCGTACGTGCTTCTCCCCGTATCATCCTATCCAAACCGTAGCCATTTCTCCACATAAGCAGTCAATTCACTGCGTAATCCAATGGCACCATTATTGTGAATTACACATAACATTATGGATATCATCAGTCGCTTGAAAACTTCCCGTCATACCTAACCATTGGAGAGATTCATTCCGAATTTGATACACAAACTCACCCCAAAAATAATTTCGACATTTCCAGGTAACGGAGAGGTGGAGGAGCACGTTCGCAATTTTGACCAGACCCATGCTCCAATTCAAGATAAGGAAACAGAAGCGTTCACAATTTTCATGCTGGCCCCCGTGGCCATTTGCAACCTAAAGGGTCAGAACCATACCGTCACGTTGGCCAACGAGGCCTTCCAGCAATTGATTGATAAAAGGGTAGACTTTACAAGCAAATCCATCTTTGAATCATTGCCAGAACTGAAAACGAAGGGATTGAAGGAGCTTTTTGATTCGGTGTTCCAGGGTGGAAATGCCGGTGGTTTTGAACTGGAATTAACGTCAATCAGGGATCAGAAAAGGCAACCGGGCTTTTACAATTTTGTTTATCACCCTCTACGGGAGCAAGACCACACCGTTACCGGGATAATTCTGGTAGTCACTGAGGTGACCGACCAGGTGCTTGCCAAAAACAAAAATCTGGAACACCAGTACGTGCGGGAAAAGGAACTGGAAGAAAAAGTACAACAACGCACCCTTGAACTGAGTGCCATGAACGAATCACTTCAGCAAAAAAACCAGGAGATTGCCCTTAGTAAATATAACAAACGGTTTCTTTCCGAATTTTCTGAAAAATTTTCTGCGTACAGGCTTCATAATGAATTTTTCGATTCACTCGTTCAGTTCATCGCAGACACCACCCGCCTGGATTATGCATTTGTCGGCAAACTTGTGCGAAATGACGCGGGTGAATTTACTATTCAAACCATTGCTATCACGGCCTTTGGCAAGCTAACCGAAAACATCACGTACCCGTTACCTGATGGTCCGTGTGAACAGGTGGTTCGCGGGATGCTTTATTCATTTCCAAAACAATGCCGTCAGCTTTTTCCAAAAAATAAAACCATTGACCAATTTAAAGTAGAAGGTTATTTAGGATATCCCTTGTATGATGAGGAAGGAAATGCTGTGGGGTTAATCGCGGTGATGCATGAGAAAGAAATTGAGGATGCGGAAACGGTATCGTCCATTTTAAAAATAGTGGCCCGGCGGACTGAAATTGAACTTGAAAGGATAAAAAATGGAGAACAACTTGTTCAAAACAATAAAACGCTCAAGGAAAAGAACGAAGAACTTATAAAAACCAATAAAGAACTTGAGTCCTTCTCGTTCGTTGCAAGCCATGATTTGCAGGAACCATGCGCAAAATACAGACGTTCACAGGGCGCATCCTCGAAAAGGAATTTGCGGTTTTATCGGATAATGGAAAAGACTATTTCCAGAGAATTCAGAATGCGGCGGAAAGAATGCGGCAACTCATCCAGGATTTGCTCACCTTTTCGCATATCAACACGGCTGAAAGAAAATTTGAAACCATAGACCTCAGCCTTATTGTAGAGGAAGTAAAAAACGAATTCAAAGAAACCATTCAGGAAAAGCACGCCACCATAGAAGCGAACGGAATGTGCAAAGTTAACATCATTGCCTTTCAGTTTCGGCAGCTTCTGTATAATCTGATCGGGCAATTCGCTCAAATTCTCGAAACCTGAAAAGCCGCTTCACATTACTATAAAGAGTACCATCTCACGTGGCAGCACATTAAATAACGATCAGCTATCACCAGAAAAAGAATATTGTCACATTTCAGTTAGCGACAACGGGATTGGCTTCGAACCTCAATATAAAGATCAGATATTCAAAGTATTCCAGCGACTTCATGGCAAGGACGAATTTAAGGGAACAGGAATTGGTCTTGCCATCGTCAAAAAAATCGTGGAGAACCACAGCGGCTTCATTACGGCTACCGGGGAAATAGATAAGGGCGCAACGTTTGATATTTATATTCCGGCCTAACCGTATCGTTGCAGGCAAACGAAAACTCCCTTATCGAGTATTGTCCTTTCCCCTGGTTCGATTAACTTTACACGGTTTGGCGATGTCAAAAACTTCGAAAATAGTTATCACAGGTCTTCTAGGGTTTTTCTTCTCTGTCGCGACAGTGGAGATAGACGTCTTGGACTATGACAATACTTTTTTCGATAATTATGATTCGTATGTCAATGTTGACAGCAAGGTAACACAGCGGATTCTTATTGTTGGGTTAGCCCGATTTGCTACTCCTGAAATTATTCCGCTGATATACAATGATTCACCTGCGCATATAGTCGACCGTTCAAGCGAACCCCGCGCATCTGATTATTTTTACAGACCAAAA
>JANYKP010000516.1 GCA_025358195.1 Cyclobacteriaceae bacterium | reverse complement strand
CCAGTGAAACAGGAAAAGTATCACGACGATCGAAACGACCAGCATTTCTTCGATGAGCGTTCGTTTAATGGACGAAATAGACTCTTCAATCAGACCGCTTCTGTCATAGACAATACTAAACCGCATGCCGTTTGGCAATCCTTTCGCCACTTCCTCCATTTTCGCCTTTACTTTGTTGATGACTTCATCCGCATTCTCTCCGTATCGCATGACGATAATACCTCCTACGACTTCTCCATCACCATTCAAATCAAAAATTCCAAGCCGCGTTTCACCTGTCATTTGTACGGTGCCAATATCTTTTATTCTGACCGGGGTAGCATTCTCCGTTTTTAGTGATATTTTTTCGATGTCTTCAATAGACTTGAGATAGCCGGTGGTCTTGATGATATAGCCAATGTCACTCAGTTCGAACTTGCGGCCTCCTGCTTCGTTGTTGTTGCTGCGAATCGACTGGATAACTTCCGGCACAGACAATCCATAGTACGTAAGCTTGGTTGGATCGACGGTGACCTGGTATTGTTTTTCAAAACCTCCAAACGAGGCCACTTCGCTAACGCCGGATACATTTTGCAAAGCGAACTTTACATACCAATCCTGGATAGCACGTTGCTCACCTAAATCCATTTCCGGTGCATCCAATGTGTACCATAAAATGTGACCTACTCCTGTGCCGTCCGGGCCCAATGTGGGTGTGACACCAGTCGGCAGCAAACCAGTAGCGGAGTTCAGTCGTTCCAGTACACGCTGGCGGGCCCAATAAATATCAACGTCATCGTTGAAAATGACATAGATGAAACTCATACCAAACATGGAGGCTCCCCGGACGTACTTGACTTTAGGAAGGCCTTGCAGATTCGTGATCAACGGATACGTAATCTGGTCTTCCATGATCTGCGGACTGCGCCCCATCCATTCGGTGAACACGATCACCTGATTTTCGGAGAGATCCGGGATAGCGTCAATTTTATTTGTCTGTACCGCATAAATACCCCAGGCAAATAATCCCGCTGCGATCACCAATACAAAAAACTTATTCCGAAGCGATAAAGAAATTAGATTTTGAATCATAGCTAAAAGTCATTGTGATTTTGAGCACGAACCGTACTCATAAACAAAATAAAAGTGTCAGTCGGGTCAACGAATTGACCGTCTAAGACTTTTAACAGCTATGAAATCAGATCAGGAAAACGTGGAGGGAAACAGTAAGATCCCGCGATCGCAAGGGAGGATCGTAATTGTGAAATCGGGAAATTGATTCGGAAGATATTACCTCATCCAGCAGGACGGCTGGCTGAACAACATCGACAACCTGGGTTGCCGTAATATTGATTTGTGTTACATGATTATTAAAATCCTGGGCATCGTGCACAATCGTCTCATCCTGGCAGCAAGGTATTGATTCATGCCGATGACAGGGTGGTAACTTCTCCTTCTCACATCCATCGGCTTTTCCAAACAACGCAACATTTTGAATCTGGCCTCCGCATAGGTGAATTCCAACCATTAAATTGCTGCTCGCGAATAGCACCAATAATGCAAAGGCTGTCGATAATATGGAGTGGCAAGACTTCATTAATGATTCAAATGTAACGGATATTAGGGAATAAGGATTTGTTTCTAGTCAATAAACCTTCTCAAAATTCCCAAAAGCCCTCAATTTTAGGCTTTTATGGCATATTTATTCATTCATTGGAAACTCAATTCATAACCATTCATCCAGGTCAGATCATCCACACCGCCAACGCTAGTCTTGGCACTACCCGCCAGAAGCATGATCAAAAATGAAGACGGTTCTTACCATGTTTGAATCGCAAAGGTTTAAACATGAAAGAGGTTTACAGTAGCATTGTTCCGGCCATTGCGACCATGACTAAATCTTCAATAATTGTAACCGTAGTCATAGGAAGATTAAAAACCGCCCCCAGACAAGCGCAACGTATTTTTTGCTTGTTAAGTACACTTTGAATAACCCCGATACTGCTGAATCCCATAACGATCACCGTGATCCAATTTGTAATAAATGGATTGAGACCCAGGAGGTATGAAAGCCCAAGCCCCAATTCAATAAATGGATAGACGTATCCATAAGCGGGTACCTTCATGGCCAGCAGGTCATACATTCTGTAGCTTGACGCAAAGCCTTTTAAATCCAAAAGCTTGAAGAATGAGAATACAAGAAAAAAGCTCGCCATAAAATGATTCATACCGATATGGAAGCTCCCGCTCGAAGTAAGTGCCGATACCCCTGTAATAAATGCCGTAATGATTAGCAGTGGCTTATAGGTTGCGATCCAGGATTTAGCCGTATCCCCCTCCATGCTGCGATGGGTGTGATCAGAGACATCTTCACTGATTTTGTACTTGGTATCTTTGCCAATGGCTTCTTGCAATTCATTAAGACTCAAATGCCTCTGCATCGCGATCACCGCCTTCTGGCCTTCAAGGATAACCTCTGCCGCCATTACATCGGGGTGCATCAGCAATTTGCTTTTTACTTTCGCAACGCAACCGTTACACGTGATGCCGTTTACTGTATAGGAGTGTGTCATCATAATTTGCAATTAAAAAATCCAATCCACCTACCATTTCGGCGGACACGTTTGAATTAACACTCAAATTAACGGAGACTACCAGGAATAGTGGTTATATAATTTTGGGAAAATCTAGAGCCTTCATCAATTTTACCCGGCCATTAAAATACCGGAGAGAATCGCAAACGCTGTTAATAGTTTATTGGTTTTCATTTTTTTTGTTTTTTTAAACTTCTGCTAGTGGTTAATTTTCAAGCTGCAACGTTGCGCACCGTTAAACTTCATAGCTTCGATTTGTTACGCAAAATAGGGGAATTCGTGTCGCAAAGCATTACACTTTGATGAAAGAGTCTTACATACATCACAGATTTTCCTCTCTTCAACTCCATTGCGATCGGTTTCGTGGTGCTCGCCATCGTGATGTACACGTTTGTGCTTGTGGAATTAAAAAAATCATTGTGCCGCACAGCCCGGGACGAAAATCGTAAAAGGAAAATTTACAACAGGGTTCTGTACAAGCGGGTCGGCTGGACCGCTTTTATTAGCGCACTGGGCCTGATTGGCTTTTTTCAGGACTTTTCAGCATTTCCACCACGGATCATGATCACCCTCATTGTCCCACTGATCGCAATGCTTGTCATCACCTTTTCAAAAACCATGAAGGAATTATTGCTGGCGAACGCGATTATGGCGCAGTTTCAATTTTGTGTGGCTACCCGGACTGCTGGTGCCGCTAAAGAATTGATTTAAATAATGAATAGTAAATGCTGGTTATCCAATGATGAAGTAGCGTAACTTCGTTATTGGATATTCAACATTTGGCATTCAAAATGCCGCATTCCATTCCGTTAAATCCTACAGTGTTGTATTTCCTGGCCGGGTATAAATCAGCTGCATCACCGTAACATGCCGCAACCTGAACGCCGCCTCACAATACTGAAGATAATAGTTCCACTTGCGAATAAATTTGTCGTTCATCCCAAGCTTCTTCACCTCCTCCAGCTTGAGATTGAAGGCATCAAACCAAATGCGTAGCGTTGTCGCGTAATCCAGGCCAATGTTTTTGGCATCGTGGAGATTCAAATCGGAAACTTTATTGATCGCCTGTTGGACGGCGGTGATGGAAGGCGTCTGCGAGCCAGGAAAAATATGCTTCATGATGAAGTCTACATCGTTTCGGAACTCTTCATAGCGTTTGTCCTGAGAGGTAATAACTTGCAAGGCAATACTTCCTTGTGGCTTCAACAATTCATCAACCTTATTAAAATACACAGGCAAATAATCATGGCCCACGGCCTCCAGCATTTCAATTGAAACTATTTTATCAAAACTGCCCTCCAGCGTGCGATAGTCTTGTAGCCTGATGTCAATTTTATCAGTCAGCGCCTCACGCTCAAAGCGTTCGCGTGCATACTTAAATTGCTCCTCCGAGATAGTGACCGTTGTAACATGGCATCCGTAATTTCTCGCGGCATGCACGGCGAAGCCTCCCCATCCACAGCCAATTTCAAGGATGTGATCATGGGCGTTCAATTTTATTTGCCTGCAAAGGCGGTCATACTTTTCGGTTTGTGCATCTTCCAGG
>JANYKP010000511.1 GCA_025358195.1 Cyclobacteriaceae bacterium | reverse complement strand
CCAAGCATCCGCTTTTTTTATTCGTGGTGCAGCACGACATACCCAGCTTTCTTAATGAACAGCTCAACGATCGCGAGCTTCACACCTACCCACCCTATGCACGACTTATTGAAATAACCCTCAAGCACACCGACAAAAACGTTTGTCGCAAATCAGCCGAGTGGTTTGCAGTGCAGACGCGTGAAAAGCTGCGGGGAATAAAGATCATGGGACCCGGTGAGCCGATGATTTCAAAAATCAGGAATGAATATTTGAATACCATTTTGCTAAAAATTCCCCGCAACCAGCGCAAACTGAATCTCATAAAGGAATCACTTTTGGCATTGGCTGAATTGGCGGGGCATGATAAGAGTTTTCGGAATGTGAAGATTGTTTTTGATGTAGATCCGGTTTGATTGGGCGGGGTTTCTTTTTCTCTGTGCATCTTGGTGTGCATTCCTCGGTGCATCTCTGTGTTAAAAAAAAAATCCGTCAACAAAATACTGGGAGTATTGCCTGTCGTATGGGTGTTGGATTTTTTAACACAGAGGGCCACGGAGGAATGCACACAGAGGAGCACGGAGGAAATTCTGGTGAGTTAAACTCCTAACCCAAAATCTCCCACGCCTCATTCAACACCGGGATCGCCTGGTGGGCAGTAAGATCAAACTGGCAGGGAACAACTGAAACATAATTATTGGCAATGGCCCATTCGTCATTGTCCTCTCCCTTGTCAAAGTTTACAAACTTGCCGGTCATCCAGAAGTATTTGCGGCCGTTGGGGTCCTTGCGCTCATCAAAATCCTCGACCCACTTCGCGTTGGCCTGACGGCAGATGCGAATCCCTTTTAATGCGTCCTTGCGCTTCTTTGGAAAATTGACGTTGAGCGCCACGCCTTTCGGCAACTCCTTGCGCAACACTTGCTGCGTTATCTTTTTTATGTAGTCAAGCGTGTGTGAAAAGTCGGCCTCACTCCCGTAGTCGGCTAACGAAAACCCAATGGAGGGTGTTCCTTCTATGGCAGCCTCTATGGCCGCAGACATGGTACCTGAATATAAAACGCTGATGGAAGTATTGCTTCCATGATTCACTCCGCTTACCACCACATCCGGCTGTCGTTTGTCTTTCAATACATAATGCCGAGCAATCTTTACACAATCCGCCGGTGTGCCCGAACATTCAAAAGCTCTGACACCTTCAAATATCGTTGACTCCGTCAGGCGAAGGGTATCACCTACCGTGATCGCATGGCCCATCCCCGACTGCGGACGATTCGGCGCCACCACGAGCACCTCTCCTAATTCCTTCATTACTTCAACTAAATTGCGAATGCCGAGTGACGTAATTCCATCGTCATTCGAAACTAATATCAGAGGTTTGGTCATGTTACTTGTAAAGTGAATTATAATACGAAAGGATTTGAGCAAACTCATACTTGTCATCTACATTCAACCTGTTGGCCTTCATGTACTTTTCGACCTGCTCTCCTTTGTTGCCCAGGAGCTCAATAAGGTCACTCCTTTTTCCTATAAATGGTTCGATAGTACCATTGTCTTTCAAAAGAAAAAATTTATTGACCAATACCAATCGTGTGGTGGATCCGTAGTAGTAAAAAGAACTTGGATAATTTCTATACTCCAGCGCCTCACGGCAAAGCAGCGTAATTTTTCCTTCGGAGAGTAACTCAAAAAAGACCGGGGCCTTGTATTGTCCCGACGTCGTGTAAGGAAGGGAGTAAAACTGACGGTAACGCTTTATGGTCTTATCAAATATTTCGAAAAACAAAACCTTGCGCGCCGTAAACGACTCCAACCGGTTGTTTGCTTCTAATTGCAGCAGGTCATTTTGTAAATCATACTTGATATTGCCCCGTAACGTATCACCATCCTCCAGTACCATCTTTCCTTCGTGCCAAAAGTCAGATGGAAACCTTTGGGAATAAGCAGTAGCGGTTAACAGTACTAAAAAAAAGATCCCAACAATCCTCATAGATGCTTTAGAATGGTATGACCCAACTTGTCGCGTTTGGTCTTGAGATATTTCTCATTGTGCTTATTGGGTATTGTTTCGATTGGGACATTCTCCACAATTTCCAGGCCATAACCCATCAATCCTACGCGTTTTTGTGGATTGTTGGTGATGAGCCGTATCTTGGCGACCCCGAGATCATGAAGAATCTGCGCGCCAATTCCATAATCACGGTTGTCCATATCAAAACCCAGTTGAAGATTCGCCTCCACGGTATCAAGTCCTTCCTCTTGCAATTTATAGGCTTTCAATTTGTTCAGTAACCCGATCCCGCGTCCCTCCTGCTTCATGTAAAGCACTACTCCTTTGCCTTCATCCTCTACCATTTTCATAGCGACATGCAGTTGGGCGCCACAATCACAACGGCATGAACCAAAAATATCACCTGTCACACACGATGAATGTACGCGAACAAGCACGGGTTCATCTTTTTCCCATTTGCCTTTTACCAGCGCCAGGTGAAGTTCTCCGGTATCAATTTGCTCGTATGCCGACAATTTAAAATCTCCATACACTGTTGGCATATTCACATCCACCCGCCTTCGAACCTGACACTCGCCCTTCATGCGGTAGGCGATCAGATCTTTGATGGAAACTAACTTTAAACCAAAACGGTCCCCTACCTTTCTCAGGTCTGCCAGCCGGGCCATGGTGCCGTCTTCATTCATGATCTCCACCAACACGCCCGCAGGACGAAAGCCAGCCAATCGTGCGAAGTCAATCGCCGCTTCGGTATGGCCTGCTCTTCTTAGCACACCTTCTTTTTTTGCTTTGAGTGGAAAAATATGCCCGGGTCTTCCTAGCTCCTCGGGTTTAGTCTCCGGGTCAGCAAGCGCCTTGATCGTTTTGGACCGGTCCTGAACTGAAATCCCGGTGGTACATCCGTGTCCGATCAGGTCAACGGAAACGGTGAAAGGGGTTTCAAACACAGCCGTATTTTTTCCTACCATCAGATCCAGACCCAACTCGTCACAGCGGTCTTCCACCAACGGCGCACAAATTAATCCCCTACCTTCCTTTGCCATAAAGTTGACAATCTCCGGGGTGATGGCTTCGGCCGCGCAAATAAAGTCGCCTTCATTTTCACGGTCTTCATCATCCACCACGATGATCAATTTTCCGTTTTTGATAGCCTCAATACCTTCTTCTATGCTGTCCAATTTGATCGTATCCTTCATCTTTTCAATTTCGAGAGTGTTAACAATTATTTATGCCAGACTGTTCCTAACGTGCCACAACAATCCCCAGGATGGACGCAAGTTCGCGTTCGGCTTTCTTCAGGCCTTCTTGCTGTTCAAGGTATTTTTCAACTTCCTCCAGGTTACTTGCTTGTTCCGAGTCCCGGATTCGCAGTAAATTATCTTCCATCATTTTTTGAACGACTCTGAATTTCAGCCGCAATACATTCGTGTAGGCCAAGTCCTGAAGCACTTCTGATTCCTCCGGGATGTAGATGTGCTTTTCTTTCCATCGCGGGCTGGTTTCATACTTTGACGTAATCAGGCTTGTCACAACATTTTTTACTTCACTACTTCCATGCTGAATCAGATATTGACTGTCAGGAATTTTTCCTTTTTGCAACACATCATGAAAGTGGCGATATATCTCACGGAATACAGGGTTGGCAAATTCTACGTCTTCCAGTTCGTGGAGAAGGAAGTCCGCCAGCTTTTGATCTTCCAGTGAGTGGTCCGCATAATTTAGCAGAAGTCGTACCGTTTCTCTCTCCTGGTAGTACACCATGTCTTTGAGATCGATTGGCCCGGTGGTAAGGTCCTGCACCTGCTCTGCCAAATGAGATGCGTCTTCTGCCGGCTGTGGTGGATGAAGTTTGTCACGTTCTTTCTTTTTCCGCTCCTGAACAAGCAGCTTATTTAATTCTGTGAGTAAAACCGGCTCGCCGATCTTCAATTGGTGGCTGGTCTCTTGTAAGTACACCGAGCGCTTCACCGGGTCAGGTATCAGAGCGATGCTCCCCACAATCTCCTTGATCGATTCTGCCTTACGAATAGGATCATTGCCCGCCTCAGAAGCAAACAACCCCGACTTAAACGAAATGAAGTCTTGTGATTTCTGTGCTAAGTATTTTTGAAATTCCGTTGTTCCAACTTTTCTCGAATAACTGTCAGGATCCTCGCTGTCGGGCAGCAGCACAACACGAACGTTCAGTCCGCCTTTCAGAATTAAGTCAATGCCTCGCAGTGCTGCCTTAATTCCTGCTGCATCGCCGTCAAAAAGTACGGTTACATTTTCTGTAAATCTCCGGATGAGTTTGATCTGCTCTTCGGTGAGCGCGGTACCGGATGACGCCACCACATTCTCTACATCCGATTGATGCATGGAGATGACATCGGTGTAACCTTCCACCAGGAAGCAATTGTCTTTTTGCCGGATCGCGTTCTTCGCATTGAACAACCCGTAGAGTACATTGCTCTTGTGATATATTTCTGTCTCTGGAGAATTAATGTACTTGGGCTGGTTTTTGTCTTTGCCCAACATGCGGGCGCCAAAGGCGATCACTTTTCCCGAGAGATTGTGTACCGGGAAAATTACTCGCCCCCGGAACCGATCATACGTCCTGCCGTCATCGTTCCGAACCGTTAATCCGGTCTTTTCGAGTAATTCCTTGTTGTAACTGTTTTTAATGGCAGTATCACTCAGATTATTCCAGCCCTCGAGTGCATAACCTAATTCAAATTTCTGGATAGTGCGGTCGTTAAAACCTCGCTCGTGGAAATAACTAAGCCCGATACCTTTGCCCTCCTCGGTGTTGAACAGGTTTTCTTTATAATAGTCCTTCGCAAAGTTCATGAGGATATAAAGGCCCTCTCGTTCACTTTGCTGCTCCTGCATTTCTGCAGATTGAACATCTTCCTTGAGCTCAACACCGTATTTCTTCGCCAAAAACCGGATGGCCTCCGTGTAGCTCATACCCTCATGCTCCATCACAAATGTGATCGCATCTCCGCCTTTACCACTGCTGAAATCTTTGAAAATGCCCTTGCCGGGAACCACAAAGAAGGAAGCCGTCTTTTCGTTATTGAAGGGGCTGAGGGCCTTATAGTTCTGACCTGATCGTTTGAGCGAGATAAAATCGCTGATCACATCGACGATATCGAGGCGATTTTTGACTTCATCAATGGTCTCTCTGCTGATCATGCTGGTTCTGGCAGCGGATTGATTCTGGATTTGAAAAATATTGGGTTTAAAGATACATCAAAAACCCGCCAGCCAGGAGATCAGTTCAGATGGTTACTTGAGAATGCTTGTCACGCAAAGCCGCTAAATTAAGACCGCAAAAGCCGCTAAGTCCTTTTTTCCTGCTCCAATAGACTTGGGGGACAACATCATTTTTTAAAAAATTGCCAAAGCATGCCCTAACTTGCACCCGTTTAAATGATTATGAGTATTACATCCTCAGACATTCAAAAGGCGCTCTCCACTGTCAACGACCCAGACCTAAAGAAGGACCTTGTTACCCTCAACATGGTGCGGGATATTGCGGTCAAAGATGACAGCGTGAGTTTTACCGTGGTGTTAACAACGCCAGCCTGCCCCTTGAAAGAGGTGATACGGAAGGATTGTGAAAATGCCGTTAGGAAAGTAGTCGGTAAGGAAACGGCCATACTCATAAATATCACATCTTCTGTTACGACGTTGCGCGACAATGCTCCCCTGTTGCCGGGTGTAAAAAATATTATCGCCATCGCTTCCGGGAAAGGCGGTGTCGGAAAATCAACAGTCACCAGCAATCTTGCGGTTGCATTAGCACAGTCCGGAGCTAAAGTCGGGTTAATTGATGCGGATATTTTCGGACCGTCCATTCCTGTCATGTTCAATTGTGAACGTGAACAACCCGAGGTGAAAGTCATCAATGGAAAGAATTTCATACTGCCATTA
>JANYKP010000487.1 GCA_025358195.1 Cyclobacteriaceae bacterium | reverse complement strand
CAATACAAAACACCTGTTCCCAAAGGACCAAACATTTTGTGCGCCGAGAAAGCAAGGAAGTCAATATCCAATTTCTTTACATCGATAGGATAATTCCCAACGCTTTGCGCACCATCGATTAATACGGGGATGTTTTGCTTGTGGGCTTTGAAGATTATCTCTTCAATCGGGTTGATCGTTCCAAGCGCATTCGAAATGTGGGTTACTGCCAACAACTTTACTTTTTTGTCAAGTAGAGGGTCTAGTAGTTCTAGCCGTAGTTCACCCGCTTCGTTGACTGGGATGATTTCGAGAGAGGCGCCGCTTTCTTTGCACACTTGCTGCCAGGGAATCAGGTTGGCATGGTGTTCCATGGCAGAGATCACCACTTTATCTCCCGGCTTGAGATCCTTTTTCAGGAAACTGTAAGCCACAATATTGATTGACTCGGTAGTGCCCTTGGTGAAGGCTATGGTCTTGGGATTTGCGGTGCCAATAAGACTTGCAATTTTTGTCCGAACTTCCTCATAACGCTGCGTGGCCTTTGAAGATAGTTCATACAATCCCCGGTGGACGTTAGCGTTTTCTTTTGTGTAAAAATCGGTGATGGTTTGTATGACCGACCGTGGCTTTTGTGAAGTAGCGGCATTATCGAGATACACCAATTCTGGTGAGTGCGTGAAAATCGGGAAATTGGATTTGATCTCGTGTACCGGAAATGCCATTTTGTGTTCTTCGAAGTGTCAAAGATAGCCTCTGGCGTGAACAAGATTACCTTGTTTTGGGTTTAAACTAATACAATTAATTTTGTTGATCTTCGCAAAGAATGGCAGCAATACAACTTTTTGATAACCACGGCAGGCCCATCAATTATTTACGATTGGCCGTTACAGACCGTTGTAATCTACGGTGCTTTTATTGCATGCCTGCGGAAGGCATTCGTTACCTTCCGAAAAAGGAGTTGCTAACGTTCGAGGAAATTGAACGGCTGGTGACATTGATGGGACAAATGGGTATTTCAAAAATACGTCTTACCGGAGGCGAACCATTTGTGCGTACGGACCTGATGCAATTAATCCGCAGAATCGTAGAGATAGAAGGCATCCATGATCTGCACCTCACAACCAATGGCATACTGACGACCCAGCACGTTCCGGAGTTGAAAAGTCTCGGAATTGCCTCTGTGAACCTTAGCATGGATACGTTGGACCGCGATCGGTTTAAGATGATCACACGAAGGGATGAGTTTGGCAAAACCCGGGAAACGCTAGATGCATTGTTGGAAAGTAAGATAAAGGTCAAGATCAATACGGTGGTGATGGATGGAAAAAACATTGAAGACATACTTCCATTGATTGAATTGACAAAGGACCAGAACGTCTCTGTCAGATTTATCGAGGAGATGCCCTTCAATGGTGAGGGTAGTCATTATCCGGTACTCACCTGGACGCACAAAAAAATTCTTGATCATATCCGGTTGGCCTACCCTACACTTGTAAAAATAACCGATCCGAAAAATTCGACGGCCTATCATTATCACATTCCGGGCCACGTTGGCAATATCGGGATCATCGCTGCGTTCAGCCGGACATTCTGCGGTAGTTGTAACAGGATCCGGGTTACGGCCCAGGGTGTACTGAAGACATGCCTTTACGATGATGGAGTTTTAAACATCAAGGAGTTGATGCGGTCGGGGATGGACGATGGGGAAATCAAGGACCACTTACTAAAATCTTTTGCCAATCGACCCAAAGATGGATTTGAAGCCGAGCACAACAGGAAGGAGCATGTTGTTTCGGAATCGATGTCTACGATCGGGGGGTAACAACCAAATTCATGAAAAAACTTTTTTTTGGCATGTTGTTTTTTACAGTGACCTTTTTTGTTTTTGGTCAGGAGACGAATGTGCCGACTTCATCATTTACTATTTCAGGAGACGTTAAGTCACCGGTCACTATTCAAATCGCCGATTTAAAGAAGTGGAAGACTGTGCCGATTGGGGATGTTACGATAACCAATCATTTGGGTGAAAAGAAAAGCGAGGCCAGGGGATTGAAGGGTGTTTTGTTTAAAGATGTCATATCGTCGGCCGAAATCAATTCTGCAAGTCCTAAAGTGCTGAGCGAATTTTATTTCGTCTGTAAAGCCAATGACGGCTACACGGTGGTGTATTCGTGGAATGAATTATTCAACACAGCCGTTGGTGACACGGTGTACATTGTTACAGAAAAGGATGGGAAGCCGGCGTCGGCCATGGAGGATGCAATTCTCATGATCTCACCAAAAGATTTCAAGACCGGGAGAAGACAGGTCAAGTCGCTCGCTTCAGTTGAAGTAAAAAGAGCGAAATGAAAAGTTTCACCTAAAAGTTTTTGCCCTAGCGTTACAGTTTTGATCCTGAACCTTATCCGATGGAGTTTTACGTCCTGCTCATTTCCTTCTTCATTATTGCATTGATCTATTCTTCGGTTGGCTTTGGCGGAGGTTCAAGTTATCTCGCTTTGATGGGTGTAATGGCGATAAGCATGAATGTGATGCGTCCTGCGGCACTCTTGTGCAATATTGTTGTCGTCACGAGTGGAACATTTATATTCTATAAGGAGAAATTACTAGACTTTAAAAAGAGCTGGCCGTTTCTGATAAGCAGTATTCCGTTTGCTTTCCTGGGGGGCTACTGGCCGATAACAGAAAACACCTTCTTCAAGATACTGGGGGTTACCCTGGTGGTGGCTTCTGTTATTCTTTGGATTCAAAGAGATTATCAACCGGACAAGGAGCACCGTGTTTCGGAAAACAAGGTTCTTAATTTTGGATTGGGTGGAGGCATTGGTTTCCTTTCAGGGCTGGTAGGGATTGGTGGTGGAATTTTTCTTTCGCCGATTCTTCACTTTATCCGGTGGGATCATGTGCGGAAAATATCGGCACTGGCGAGTATTTTTATTTTGGTAAACTCTCTGAGCGGACTCGCCGGCCAGCT
>JANYKP010000453.1 GCA_025358195.1 Cyclobacteriaceae bacterium | reverse complement strand
CCGGACCCGACATTGGCGAAGCAGGATTCCAGCTTGCGAGAACCGAGCGAAAAAGAAATGCGGTGTCGGCTCCGCCGTTTCCATTTATAAGCAACGGCCGGTTATAATCAAGTGGTATGGTCGGTTCGGGCAGGTCATTTCATTCAGCGATCAGAAAAAACAGGGTCCAGGTAAACGGTGTTTCGCTCAGGCATCTGATAGAAATGGCTTACGGGGATACCGTACAGCATGGACCAGCGTGGTATTTCAGGGGGGATTCGGTATCAAATAAATTTTACGCGCGGACTTCTTACGGTCGGTACTGGCTCCGGCCAATACTGGAGGTCAATGATTCGGCACTTTTTGATCTTGACCCGAGAACAGGTAGGAACGCCTGGTCGTATAGCCTGACGGTTCCTCCTGGAAAGGGGACTGCAGACTTTATGAGAAAGGCAATGCAGCGGGATCTTTCTGTCTATTTCGGTTATGATATAACAACAGAGACCAGAACGATGTCCTGCTGGAATCTTAAAGCGACAGATATTGCCAGGATCAAACTCAAAACGAAGGGCGGGAAACCGTATAACATCGGAAGCTTCGCGGAATTGAAAATGGTAAATATTCCGCTGTATGAACTTATCCGTCATATATCAAACTATAGTCAGCCCTCTTTGCCTATCGTCGATATGACCGGAATCACCGGTCACATTGATCTGGAATTAAATGCAACCATGATGGACATCGCAGATGTGAGGAGAGCGCTGGCCAGTCAGGGCCTTATACTTGAAAAGGGGACTAAAGACATGAAGGTCATTGTTGTAAGAGAGAACCGGCAATGACCTGCGGATGTTTTATCCTGTATGTGACAAGATAATGATCAATAATAACGAACAACATCCTTTCATTAAAATTGAAGTATAGTATTTTTTGTCCATCGATATCAGGAATGTAAAAACTGAATTGATACTTTCCCTTACCAGCGCTGTAAACGTCAATTACAGAAGAGCTCCCGAATTGATTCAGGTCTTCATTGTCACTTTTTAATCCTGACTGAATAAAAATCCAGTCGCTGTTCATGGCACCTCTCCTGTTAACCATCATCGGCGGCGATGATAGTCTTTGACTGTTGTCTGCTGCAAGCCCGCTGACTTTAATATGTGCCGTACTCACTGTATCAATCGTATGTGAAGAATAAAGCAGGTTTAAATTGGAATCGAGACAAACAAACTGATTGCGGTAATAGTAAATGTAGGCCATACGCACATTTTTTGAATCGCCTGTCAGAAATCCGTCAGTGCAGAAATAGCCGTCAATTTGTGTTTCCAGAACGTCAGCCTTTTTGTCCTCTGCGGATCCGTCCAGACGAATTTTGCTGAACACACTCCTGCCGACCAGACTGTCATAACTTTTGACCACAAGAGTGGCCGGCGAAAGAATTACCGGTGTGGAAAAAAGGTGCCTTGGCTCAAGAGTGTAGTATTCCAATGAGCGATCAGTCATGCGTCCTGTCAGGACGGACGGGGTCACATTTTCCCAGCCATAAATATTGATTGAATCAATGTATATCATCAGCCTGGGCCTTGCAAGTTTGGATCCTTTCGGAAAAGCAAGCCTTATCGTATCCGTATTATCAAGATTGTGGGAGAGAGACAGTAAATGGGTGGGTGCGGTTACGTTACCTAAGTATATTCTGCTCCGGGTCAGTCCCGCTATGTAATAAGAGTTGAACCCTATGTTGGCTATTTTTCGGTCGCTCAGAAAATCGCTCCGGAAATTTCTCTGAAACCCTCCGTGGTATAAGGTTTCCTTAAAAACAAAAAAGTATACAATGGATATAACTGAAATGGCGAGCAGAAAACATCCTGTTATGAAATGCCGCGCCTTCAGGTTTTGCATGCCGCTAAAATTATTTTAAATATTAGGCAACGAATGTCGTATCCGTTGCCTAATAAATTTCCCTATGGAATCTTGTAAGCTTCAGTCGTATGACAGAACTCATCCAAAGGTGGTGTGACCAGACAGGCCGCTCCGCTTGAAGCCCCGCAATTGGGTTGAACGATACAGGGGCTTCCGTCTCCGGAATCAGGCATGTATACCGTGACGTTGTCATTTTCTTTCGGCTGGAAGCCGAAAGCTGCTACTGCCGCAAACAATATTGCGAGCAACGGCATCATAATTTTTGTTTTTTTCATTTTTTAATTTGTTAAAAAAAATCCTACTCTTTTCCAGGTTTTCGGAACCCCTGATTTTATTGCAACAAAATATCTTTAATGGAATGTGTGTGTCCTGCAGTCTGTATGTATTGAAACCGTACTCCGATTATTCCAAGAAGGACGAAAACGATATTGAATATCAAATGATCGATCCATTTCATCCTTTGTAAAACACCACCGCATGAGCATGGTACGTGCTCACTGAAATTCATGATGATAATTATATAAAAGGTGAACGTAATCATTAAACTCAGGGACATCAGTAATCCAATGAAACGAAGTCTTGGAAAGACCAGGAGAATTGCGATAAGGATTTCAGTTGCCGGGATTGCGAGCGATATCGGGTAAGCAATGTCGGTGAGAAGAGGTGACTGGCCGATCTCGGCCCTGAATATCTCAGGATCCATCAGCTTGACCAGTGCGGCATACATAAAGAGAAAAATAAACAGGAAACAGATTATTTCGACGGCAGTTTGGCGTTTCATCGTTGTATGTATTGCAGTATGAAAGTACCTGTACTGAAAGAATTTATTGATAATCCAATGTTCAGACTTTTTGAAACAGAGGTTCAGACTTTGACTTACCACATGTTAAGAGTTATTGCTCTTTCTCCTTCTTTTTCTTCAGCCTGCTGAGGGATTGAGGAGTGATGGCGAGATAAGAAGCAATGCTTTCCTGGGTGATGATTTGTTCGATATCAGGAATCAATTTTTGTAATGTCTCAAAACGTTGTGATGCGCTAAGCAGTTGAATATCATGGATTCTTGCTCTGCATTGC
>JANYKP010000350.1 GCA_025358195.1 Cyclobacteriaceae bacterium | reverse complement strand
GGCCAGCTTCCCGATAAAGAAGGACAAATGTATTTCATCGGTGAAGACGAGCTGTACCTCATTCCAACTGCCGAAGTCCCCATCACGAATCTCTATCGTGACGTGATGGTGAATGAACAAGATCTTCCGATAAAGAACGTCGGCTACACACCTTGCTTCAGGCGTGAGGCAGGAAGCTGGGGCGCTCACGTCCGGGGACTCAACCGCTTACACCAGTTTGACAAAGTGGAGATCGTTCAAATCAGGAAGGCGGAGGAATCGTATGATGCACTGGAAGATATGAGCGCCTACGTGCAAAGCCTTCTTGAAAAGTTGGAATTGCCCTACCGGAAATTGTTGCTCTGCGGTGGCGACATGGGTTTTAATTCAGCCATGACGTATGACATGGAAGTGTATGCCGCAGCACAGGAGCGTTGGCTGGAGGTGAGTTCGGTTAGTAACTTTGAAACGTTCCAGGCCAACCGATTGAAACTTCGCTACAAAAACAAAGACGGGAAGACGCAATTGTTGCATACGCTTAACGGCAGTGCACTGGCCCTTCCCCGGATCGTCGCAGCCATTTTGGAAAATAACCAAACCCCCGATGGCATCCGCATTCCATCGGTGTTAGTGCCTTATACCAAATTTGAAATGATTGATGCAAACCCTAGCTAAAAACAGAGCATCCTATTAATCCCATAATCCTTTAATCCTGATCCCAGTGACGTTCCACGATTTTCATTTTGAAGCTAAGCTCCAGGAAGGCCTTGATTCAATGGGTTATGCAAAGCCCACACCCATACAGGAACAAGCCATCCCTGTCATCCTACAAAACAAAGATGTCATCGCCTGCGCGCAAACAGGCACTGGTAAAACGGCAGCGTATATTTTGCCGGTACTTCACAAAATCATTCATACTGATCACCGGCATCTCAATACCCTTGTGATTGCTCCAACACGAGAACTTGCCCAACAGATCGATCAGCAGATTGAAGGTTTCGCCTATTTCACGGGGGTAAGTTCGATACCCGTCTATGGTGGTGGAGACGGCGCGACGTGGGATCAGCAGCGGAAAGCACTTGATCACGGTGCTGACATCATCATTGCAACGCCGGGAAGACTCATCGCGCTGCTCGCCGGTGGTACCGTGAATCTTGATCACCTGAAGCACCTCATCCTGGACGAGGCCGATCGCATGCTCGACATGGGATTCTTTGAAGACATTGTAAGGATCATCAGCTACCTGCCCAAGGAGCGTCAGACACTTTTGTTCTCCGCCACCATGCCACCCCGCATCCGGCAGTTGGCCAATAAAATTCTGAATCATCCCGTAGAGATCAACATCTCGATTGCCAAACCGGCGGAAGGGATTTTACAACAGGCGTATATGGTGTACGACCCGCAGAAGGTTGGCCTCATTAAGCATTTGTTAAAAGCCGGCAACTATAGCAGCGTACTGATCTTTGCGTCAACGAAGGAAAATGTCAAGAAGCTTGATCAGACATTGTTGCGGGCGGGTCTGCCGGTGAAAGCGTTTCATTCTGACCTGGAGCAAGCCGAGCGCGAAGACATTTTGCGGGCTTTCAAAAGCAAACAAATTAATATTATTATCGGTACTGATGTTCTCTCGCGTGGTATCGATGTGGAGGGCATCAGCCTGGTTGTTAACTTTGATGTGCCGCCCGATCCGGAAGATTATGTGCACCGGGTGGGCCGCACGGCGCGTGCCGAGACAACGGGTACTGCCATCACGTTCATCAATGAGAAGGACCAGCGCAAGTTCTTTGGTATTGAAAACATGATTGGGTCAACCATTCCTAAACTTCCAATGCCGGCTTCCCTTGGTGATGGTCCTCCCTATCAGCCGGAGGTGAGGCACAAGAAGAGTTTTGAAAGAAAAAAGGGTCCTCAGAGGGGAAGCTCGCATAAGGGAAGTTCAGGCAGGGGATTCAGAAGGAGATAAGTCCTGTTATAGAATCCAACACCCGTTCGACAGGCCATACTCCAAGTAATTGGGTGATGGATTTTTTAACACAGAGAAATCACGGAGGAATGCACACGAAGATGCACAGAGAAAATGCAGCAACGAGGAGAGTCATTCGTCCCGATAGCT
>JANYKP010000321.1 GCA_025358195.1 Cyclobacteriaceae bacterium | reverse complement strand
CTTGTGATATTTTTTCAATAAATATATTCATACAATATTTTCTATTAAAACGGTAAGAAAACAGTTTCAGTTTTACTAATTTTGACCAGATCAGTTGGGTGTTGGGTGTTGGGTCTTGGCTGTTGGCTCCTGACCCGATTTGTAATTTAATTGATATTTGTAATCTGGAATATGTAATCTGTAAATTTTTAATCTTTGATGAAACACGAAACCCTTACTGCTGACCATCTTTATCAAGAAGTCGCGGAGCGCATCGAACTGCTGATAGAAAAGAAGGCATTGAAAGTCGGTGACAAGCTTTTATCAGTACGCTCACTCAGTAAAGAGCAAGGGATCAGCCTGAGCACAGCATTTCAGGCTTATTATCATTTGGAAAGTAAAGGACTTGTGGAGGCCAGGCCGCAGTCGGGGTATTACGTAAAGTTTTCTCCCAAGCACACCCTGGAGATACCACTTTGTTGCAGTCCTTCGGAAGAGGCGGTGCCCGTTACACTGGATGAGATGATCAGCAGTGTGTACAATGACTTGCGTTCCAACAAACTGATAAATTTTTCATTGGGTGCACCCGCGCCCGAATTGCTTCCCGCTGCTAAGCTAAATAAGGCCGTCATGCAGGCCCTTCGAAGTTCGTCTGACAGTTGTCTGAATTATGAGCACATCCAGGGGAATGTGGAATTGCGTAAGCAGATAGCGCGACAATCATTCAACTGGGGCGGTACGCTGAGCGAAGATGATATTGTAGTGACAGCGGGATGCATGGAAGCACTGTCGCTGAGTTTGAAAGCTATTACAAAGCCTGGTGATGCCGTAGCGATTGAAAGCCCGACCTACTTCGGAATTTTCCAGGTGATGGAAAGCCTGGGCTTAAAAGTAGTTGAAATTCCAACGGACCCTGCAACGGGTATTGATTTAGATTATCTGGAAACGTCTATACGAAAATTTAATATCAAGACGTGTTTGTTCGTCTGCAACTTTAATAACCCGATGGGCAGCTGCCTGCCGGACGAAAAGAAGAAGAAACTGGTTGAATTGCTGACCCGGCATAACGTTCCGCTCATTGAGGATGATATTTACGGTGAATTGTTTTTTGGAAAAACCCGTCCACGCACCTGTAAGTCATTTGACAAGAAAGGAATGGTTATTCAGTGCGGTTCGTTTTCAAAATCATTGGCGCCCGGCTACCGGATTGGCTGGGCGGTTCCTGGAAAGTTTAAAGAGAATGTTATCCGGTTAAAACGTATGAATAATGTGTCAACCAACACGTTGGCACAATCAGCCATCGCAAATTTTCTCGCCAATGGCCGTTACGAATTGCACCTCCGCCATTTGCGCAAAGCATTGCACACACAATGTTTGCGCTACATTCAGGCCGTGTCAGCCTATTTTCCCGAAGGAACCCGCGTCACGCGCCCGGAAGGAGGATTCGCACTTTGGCTGGAGCTGGATAAGAAAATCGATACCTACAAACTTCACAAGCGCGCTCTGAAGCATGGAATTGGAATTGCTCCGGGCCAGATTTTCTCCTCGCAGGGAAGGTTTGAAAACTGCTTCCGCATGAGTTTTGGCCAGCCGTGGTCGGACCGCATCGAGCAGGGAATCAGGACTCTGGGCGAGTTGGTAAGGAAATACTAGGCTGGGTCCTGGGTACGGGTAATCAGACTGGCACAATCTACTCATTACATGACACTGCCAGAACCCAGTACCCAACACCCAACCCTGAATCATTTCCTCTGAAAACCTTTCTGACCGTGAAGTAGGTTCTTATATTTGAAATTCCAAACAAACAAAACTCTTATGGCTTTTACACTTCCCGCACTTCCGTACGCGGCCAATGCGCTCGAACCGCATATTGATGCCCGCACGATGGAGATCCATCATGGTAAACATCACAATGCTTATGTCACCAACCTCAATAATGCTTTGGCCGGTAAACCAGAAGAAAGCCAAAGCATCGAAGAGATTTGCAAGAATATTTCAAAATTTCCGATGCCGGTGCGAAACAATGGCGGCGGTCATTACAACCACAGCTTGTTCTGGACGATTATGGCTCCGAATGCAGGCGGCGCTCCCAAAGGTTCGCTAGCTGATGCAATCAATTCGGCCTTTGGGACTTTTGATGAATTCAAAACGAAATTTAATACGGCCGCTACCGGGCGATTCGGCTCCGGGTGGGCCTGGCTTATCAAAGATTCTTCCGGCAAGTTGGCGATTACATCAACGCCCAACCAGGACAATCCGCTGATGGATGTTGCCGAAGTAAAAGGAACGCCCATTCTTGGATTGGATGTGTGGGAGCACGCGTACTATTTGAATTATCAAAACCGCCGACCGGATTACTGTACTGCATGGTGGAATGTCGTGAATTGGAATGAAGTGGCGAAGCGGTTTGCCTGAAAGTGTTCGCTCTTAAAATGGGGAATTCCATTTAGGAATTCCTTTTTTTATTTCTAAGCTCGGGTTCAATGAGGAGTTGAATGTCATCAATAATTTTAATTTATCGATTACCGATTACCGATTATTCCTATCCTCAATCATTTTCTGCAAAGCCAGATATTCATCCCGCAACCTGGCAGCATCCATAAACTCCAATTCCTTTGCTGCCTTTTCCATCGCCCTTCGGGTTTGATCGGCCATCTTGACTAATTCTTCCTTGCTGAGATAAGCCACCACTGGATCGGCAGCCAGTGATTTTTCTTCGTCTTCCACATAATATTTCTTTGCTGTCTTTTTGGAGTCGGCCACTTTCGTTTGTCCCAGGATCGAATCCTTCGAGCGCAAAATTGTTTGGGGTGTAATGCCGTTGGCGATATTATAGTCCAGTTGAATTTTTCTTCTGCGATCGGTCTCGTCAATGGCTTGCTTCATGGACTCCGTAATCCTGTCGGCATACATGATCACGCGGCCGTTCACATTGCGGGCTGCGCGTCCGATGGTTTGCACCAGGGATCGCTGGTTGCGAAGAAACCCTTCTTTATCTGCGTCGAGTATCGTTACGAGTGAAACTTCGGGCAAGTCCAGACCTTCCCGCAGCAGGTTGACACCCACGAGCACATCAAAAATGCCGAGGCGTAGTTCACGAAGTATCTCTACGCGGTCCAGTGTAGCGACTTCTGAGTGAATGTACCGACACTTCACGGAAGCGCGCTCCAAAAATTTCGTCAACTCTTCCGCCATCCGCTTGGTGAGCGTTGTTACCAGCACGCGTTCTTTCTTCTTCACGCGCTCGTCAATTTCTTCCAGCAAATCGTCGATCTGATTTTTGCTGGGCCGTACGTCAATGACGGGATCCAGCAAACCCGTGGGACGGATGATTTGCTCGACCACCACTCCCTCGGATTTTCGCAACTCGTATTCGCTCGGCGTGGCACTCACATAGATCACTTGTGTTACCATGGTTTCGAACTCGTTGAATGTTAACGGACGGTTGTCCATGGCGGAAGGGAGTCGAAAGCCATAATCGACCAGGTTTGCTTTTCTGGAGCGGTCGCCTCCCCACATCGCGCGTACTTGCGGCACACTCACATGACTTTCATCAATGACCATCAGGAAATCATCCGGAAAATAATCGATGAGGCAGAAGGGGCGGTCTCCGGCCTTTCTTCGGTCAAAATACCGTGAATAGTTTTCGATGCCGCTGCAATACCCTAACTCACGCATCATCTCAAGGTCGAATTCGGTGCGTTCTTTGAGACGTTTGGCTTCGAGGTGACGTTTTTCCATTTCAAACATCTGCACCTGCAGCATCATATCATCCTGGATTTCACGGATTGCCAGATGGAGCGATTCTTTTCCTGTCACAAAAAGATTCGCAGGAAAGATTGTTACCATCTTTTCATCAGAAATTTTCTTTCCGGACACCGGGTCGATCCGTTGCAGCGATTCAATTTCATCGCCAAAAAAATAAATCCGGACTGCGTAATCAGCATACGCCAGAAAAACGTCCACGGTATCGCCCTTCACCCGGAATGTACTTCTTCTAAAATCGGCGTCAGTTCGGCTGTACAGAATATCCACCAGCGAAAACAAGAGGCGGTTTCGTGGGATCAGCTCACCCACTTTCAACTGAATCCGATTTTTTCCAAACTCATCCGGATTTCCGATACCATAAATGCAGGACACCGATGCTACGACGATCACATCCCTGCGGCCCGTTAGCAACGAAGAAGTGGCACTGAGCCGCAGCTTTTCGATTTCTTCGTTGATGGACAAGTCTTTCTCGATGTACAGATTGGAAGAAGGGATATAAGCCTCGGGCTGGTAGTAATCGTAATACGAAATAAAAAATTCAACAGCGTTCTGAGGAAAAAATTGTTTGAATTCGCCGAATAACTGGGCGGCAAGCGTCTTGTTGTGACTCAGTACCAGGGTAGGTCGGTTGACTTGGGCGATCACATTGGCGATGGTAAAAGTTTTTCCTGACCCCGTCACACCCAGAAGTGTCTGGTGTACGTCACCTTCTTCAAGTCCGTTTACTAATTTCTTGATTGCTTCGGGTTGGTCGCCGGTGGGCTCGTAGTCGCTGATTATTTGAAAATCCATAGTAAGATTACAGATTACACGTTCCAAATTACAGATTTGGGAACTAAGAAGGAGGGCTGAACGATTAAGGGGTACCTGAATTTGGGATCAATTATTCCAAATGACCCACGCTTTTTCAGCCTGGATGTGCAGCATCTCCAGACCATTTTTGATGGTTGTTCCCCGCATCTCCGCTTTCTGTAAAAATTTGGTGCGGGCTGGATTATAGATTAGATCGTACACAAAATGAGTGGGTCCAAGCAATTCGTAATCGATGGGCGGCATTGCATTCATGTCAGGAGTCATTCCGAGCGGAGTGGTGTTAATGATGAGATTGGATGTTGAAATGATTGTTGGGTTTTTCTCAAGGTCTTGATACGTATAATCGCCAAGTGTTTTCTCGCGTGAGACCAGTTTGAAGGCGATGTTCAATTTTTTGAGAGCGAATTGCACGGCTTTGGAAGATCCTCCCGTGCCAAGAATAAGCGCCTTGGAACCTTCCGTGTTTGGAAACCATTTGGCTACCGATTCCAGGAAGGCATCGCTGTCCGTATTGAATCCCTTTAATTTGCCATTCATAATCTTAATAACATTCACTGCGCCGATGGATTTCGCAAAGGGGTCAATATCGCTCAGGAATTTTAATACTTGTTCCTTGTAAGGAATGGTCACGTTTAACCCGTACAGATCCGGGTTTTCTTTAAGCAGCGTTTTCAGTTCGTCTACATTTTTAAGTGGGTAAAGATCGTAATGATAGTCGCGCAAACCTTCGTTAAAGAATTTTTCATCAAAATAAGCTTTTGAAAGTGAGTGACTTACAGTAGATCCGATTAAGCCAAATTTTTTTTCCATGTAGTCAATTTTTTGATTTTAAGTAGGAAGCCGTTTTCTCAATCGCCACCACCAGGAAAATGCCGACAGCTGCAAACAGAATAGCATGAAATAATTGTGGGTCCTTGCCGCTATACTCGAAGTATCGCCCGGGCCACACGCTCTCATCAAAAGCGGGTACTTGGATGCCTTCATGGTCGAGTCGAAAAGCGATTATTTTTTTCCAAGGCCAAACTTTATTTAATGAACCAATCATAAAGCCAGCCAGTAAGGCCAGCGTTGGGAACCGGTAATGTGTCAGGATCCAGCTCAGGACGTGTGAGAAGCCTACTAAGCCAAGAAAACAGCCAAGAACAAAAATAAAGATAACGGGAAGATCAAAATTAATAAGTGCTGTGATCATGTATTCGTATTTGCCGATCAGCAAAAGAATAAACGCACCTGAAATCCCGGGCAAGATCATGGCACATATTGCGAGCGCTCCGCAAAAAAAGATAAAGAAAAGATTGGTGGGCGTTTCGGTTGGGGACATGACTGTAATGAGGTAGGCCAGCACGATGCCCACCAGGAATGAGAGTGCCGTCATAAAATTCCATGTTTTTATATCGCGCAGGATGAGGGGCGATGACACGAGGATCAGGCCAAAAAAGAATGACCAAATGGAAATGGGATGGTGTTCCAGCAGGTACGTCATGAGTTTAGAAAGGGATAGAAGACTCGTAACGATGCCGGCCAATACACAAATCAGAAAATTTCCGTTTATTTTTTTCCAAAACGTGGGAAGTTTAAATGAAAACAAGAGGCGGAACGCATCCAGATCGATCGCTTTTATAGAGTTAATGAGTTCCTCGTATATTCCTGTAATGAAGGCGACTGTCCCGCCAGAGACCCCAGGTATTACGTCCGCAGCACCCATGCTCACGCCTTTCAGATACAGCAACAGATAATCTTTCGGTCTTCTCAAGTTAATTTTTTTTTAAACTAGTAATACGCGTTACAGGAACCTGGATTCAGAGGTCCCTAATCATTTTGAAATGGCGGAGCGCCGTTATCACGCTTTCGCTCCAGCCCGAGAAAATGTAGGAAGGTATCACCGCGAAGCCCAAGGCGGATGGTTTCTAAGGGTATTATCTCTTCCGGCGCGATGTTGCCCAGGTTCACGTTAGCGCCCAGCAGTTTAATAAACCAGACTTGTTGTGCTTTCTGAGGGGCTTCCCAAATAATTTTTTCGAAAGGAATTTTTGTCAAAATCTCTTGGACCAGACCCGAGCGTACTTCACCGCTTGACCGGAAAAGTCCTACGTTTCCACCTTCCCGTGCTTCACCAATTACTTTCCAGGCGCCCGCTTCCAATTCCCGTTGCATCAATTCAATCCACTTGTAAGGCGGGATAATCTTATCTGCATCCTTGGACCCAACTTCGGACAATACCGTAACCTGGTCCTTCAGCTGTTTGATGTAATCGCACTTTTTGTCGTGATCCAGGTCAATGGAGCCATCCGATACTTCCGCAAATTTGATATCATACTTATCCAGCAGCTTGCGATAGTCATCAAATTGGTCACGAATGATGAATGCTTCAAACAACGTGCCCCCAAAGTAAACAGGGATTCCCGCATCTTTATAGACATCCAGTTTCTCTTGGAGATTAGGGGTCACAAACGAAGTAGCCCATCCGAGTTTAACGATATCAACATGATCCGCGCAGGTCGCCACAAAGTCCTCCGTTTGGCGAACGCCCAAGCCTTTGTCCATGGCCATCGTATACCCTATTTGCCTGGGCTTGACGGTGCGCTCAGGAAGATTCTTCAAAATGTAATTCATGAGGGGTTATCTTTTCTAAATTGGTCGATGATCTTGTACAGCGCCTTTTGGGTTTCAGGCTTTTGAAAAAAATCAAAGAGGACGGTGTGTCCTTCAAAATTCAAAATTAAACCATTTTCCAAATAGTTGAAGGCCTCTTTGAATTTGCCTGCTTCTATCAGATAGACGGCTATACGGTAAAAAAATTCGGGCTCATCGGGAATCTCGGACATGCCCTGCAATATCACCTCTACTGCCTTTTCATGTTCACCACGGTCGTAATAAATAAATGACCAGTTCAACCAAATCTCCTTGTCCTCTGGTCCTAGGTGACTTGCTTCTTCATAGGCGCTAATGCTCGAAATGGTGTTACCGATTTTAAACTCAGCATGAGCGGCCGCTTTCCAGTAGTCGGCGTTTTGCGCATTGAGTTTAACGGCCTTATTAAAAAAATGAAGTGCCTGGTACCACTTCTCCTGCTTTTCAAGGCAGCTACCCGCACCAAACCACGCCTCGTCATACATGGAGTCGAGTTTGGTAGATTTCTGAAAATATTTCAAACCTTGGTCGTATTGCTCAAGCCCTTCATAGGCTGCCCCGATGCAGCAATAGACTTCAGGGCTCGGCCCTTCGATGTCAATCGTTTTACGAAAGCCGTCCAGTGCTTTGGAAAACTCCAGCATGTTCATGAACGAGTTGCCCATGTTAAACCAGGCAGAAGCAAAATTATCGTCCAGCGCTATTGCATATTCATAGGCCTCAATGGCCTCCTCATAACGTTCGAGTTTATTACATACAATGCCCAGATTATACCAGGCAGGTGCTGAGAAAGGATCTTCGTCAATAAATTTCTTATAATAAGAAAGGCTGTTTTCAAGTTGACCGACAATATCGAGGCAGTAGGCCAGTTCGTAAAGTGATCCCTCATGGTTGAGATTCTCTTCTACGGATTTCTTGTAACATTCAATTGCCTGATCAAAATCCTCTTTGCTCTGATAAGCGAGCCCAAGACTGTAATAAATTTCATCCTTTTCTTCTTCCGTCATGGTCAGAGCC
>JANYKP010000274.1 GCA_025358195.1 Cyclobacteriaceae bacterium | reverse complement strand
GCTTTTTTATCTTTTACAAAATAAGCGGAGCAATCAAAATTGGTAAACATCCACTAGTGTGGGTTCACCACAAAACTGTCACACAGTTCTACACCTTTACTCATCCATCTCATCTCTGGCAGTAAAAGGGCTGTGCCGGCATACGATGCGTCAATGTGGTGCCAGCATTTATACTGAAAGCAAATTTTAGCAATGTCAGCAATGGGATCAATAGCAGTTGAACTGGTGGTGCCCATGGTTGACACCACGCACAACGGTATGAATCCGTGCTGTACGTCACCCTCAATGGCAGCGTGCAGCGCTTCCGGAATCATGGCAAAATTTTCATCCACTTGAATCTTTATTAGGTTATCAATACCGAAGCCGGCGATTCTCACATCTTTATCGACCGAGGAGTGGGCTTGCGCTGATGCATAGACCCTGAAACGATTATTGATAAAACCATTTTTATTGATCTGATAATTTGATTTTTTTTCACGGGCTGTGAGCAACGCAACCAACGTAGCGGTAGAACTACTGTCCTGGATGACACCTGTGAACGAGGAAGGCAAACCCAGCATGTCGCGCAGCCACTCCATCATGCGCTCTTCTAACTCTTCGGCAGCAGGAGAGGTTAACCAGATCATGCATTGTGCACCGAGTGTTGAGGAGAGCATCTCCGCCAGGATCGACGGCCCGCTGGCACCCGTAGGGAAGTAAGCGAAAAATTGCGGGTGCTGCCAGTGAGTCATACCCGGCAAGATGATGGACTTAATATCACTAAATAGTTTCTGAAAATCTTCACCCTCGATGGGAGCGGATGCCGGAAGTTGATTTTTTATGGCGCCCGGCCGGATGGACGGCTTCACGTCATAACGTTCCGTATTTTCCATGTAATCGGCCATCCAGTCCACCAACTGATGTGCCGCCTGTCGAAATTCTTTTGTTTCCATATCACAATAAAAACAAATCTTTGAAGACTTTCTATCACCGTGGCATTTTCAAATTGTTACAGTCAAAGAACCTCATTTGGGCTAAAGCCTCTTGGCATTGTTATAAATTAACCCTGGCCTGAAGGCCAGGGTTAATCAAGTCCCCCGATCTAGACTTTAGTCCAGGCGGGCTTTTTGGAGGCACCCCGCCACGACAATAACCATTCATGTTTTTAAAAGTGTCATTTATACAATTAATAATTATATTCGACTAAAATTTCTCACCATGAAGAACCTACTGATCTCGCTGTGGCTTCTCTCGCAGTTCGCAACAGGCGCAGCCGCCCAAAATCTTAAAGCAAAAATTAAGATTGACAGGGAGCGCACAACAGGCGAAATTGACAAACTGATTTATGGCAATTTTACAGAGCACCTCGGTCGCTGCATTTACGGTGGCATTTACGAGCCTGCCTCCCCGGAAGCCAATGCCGATGGGTTTCGAAAAGATGTGATTGCCGCGACAAAAAATCTGGGCGTTAGTAATGTTCGCTGGCCTGGCGGCAATTTCGTTTCGGGCTACCATTGGGAAGATGGTATTGGCCCGAAGGACAAGCGACCGCACCGGAAAGATTTGGCGTGGGGAGATGTGGAGAGCAATGAAGTAGGCACTGATGAGTTTCTAAAATTTACCAAAGCCGTCGGAGCTGAACCATATTTTTGTGTCAACATGGGCACAGGTTCTCTGGATGAAGCACGGAACTGGGTAGAGTATTGCAATGCAAAACAAGGACTGTATTATTCTGATATGCGAGCCAGGAATGGGCATCCAGAACCTTATCACGTAAAATACTGGGGCCTGGGCAATGAGATGGACGGCGAGTGGCAAATCGGTCACAAAAATGCCGAGGACTACAGCAAGTTTGCGCTCGAAGCTGCTAAGATGATGAAGTGGTCGGACGATAGCATCAAACTGATTGCGTCCGGTTCCAGTAATTATGTACGTGATTGGGCTGAATGGGACCGCACGGTTTTGAATTCCCTACACAATTACATCGATTATATTTCCCTTCATCATTATTCGGGCAACCGGGATAATGATCATAACAAATTTATGGCCGTCACGACCCAGGTGGAAAATTCGATCCGCATCACGGAAGGAATTATTAAGGAGGTTCGGAGTAAGTACAAGATGAAAAAACCGATCTACATCGCCTTTGATGAATACAATGTGTGGTACCGTGCATTTAACGAACAAAAACTCGAAGAACATTATAACATGCAGGATGCACTCGTGGTGGCCATGTATCTCAATGTATTCGTGCGCAATGCGCACATCGTGAAAATGGCCAATATGGCCCAACTGGTGAATGTGATTGCTCCTATGATGATTACAAACGGGAAGCTGTGGATGCAGTCAATCTATTACCCCCTTCAACTTTTTGCGCAGAATTGTCACGGCAAGTCATTGGAAACATTCGTTCAATGTGACCGCTACGATGCCGGTGATTTCAAACAAGTCCCTTACCTGGATGTCACCTCGGTCTATAACGGTAAGACACAGGAAATTATCATCAACGTTGTCAACCGTCATAAAGACAAAGCCATCGAGACTTCGATCGTCAATCAATTCGGCAACGTGGATAGCAAGGCAACCGCAGCAGAAGTAAATTCATCGGGCTTACAGGATGAAAACAATGATCAAGTGCAAAAGGTAAGAACAGCCGTTAAAGAAATAACAGCTGGAGATACATTTAACTATACGTTCCCGGCACATTCATTCACACAGATAAAAATAAAAATCAAAGCATA
>JANYKP010000242.1 GCA_025358195.1 Cyclobacteriaceae bacterium | reverse complement strand
CATGGAACAACCGGATCATAAGAAGTACACCTGCCCCATGCATCCTCAAATTGTGCAAGACGGACCAGGTAAGTGTCCGATTTGCGGAATGAACCTCGTGCCGCTTAAGAAATCGAATTCCAGCCATCCTGAACCAAGTGATGTGCATTCACATCCGCACAATCACACTACGCCACGTGACCCACGTAGTGAACGTGAACCGTATTATTGCCCGATGCTATGTGAGGGTGATAAGAAGTATCCAAAGCCCGGAGATTGCCCTGTTTGTGGAATGCATTTGGTGAAAGAACAAAAACTGAAGGCGAGCGGTGTAGAATACACCTGTCCGATGCATCCCGAAATAGTTCGAAGTGAACCCGGGAGCTGCCCTATCTGCGGTATGGATTTGGTTCCTAGAATCATTCAAAAGGATAATGAAGAAGAAGAGGCTGCTTACAAAGCCATGCTCAAAAGGTTTTGGGTAGCGACCGCTCTTACGATACCTGTATTCATTATTACCATGGGAGAAATGGCGGGTTTTCATCTTTCGTCAATAGCCGGTAAAACCACATGGGGTTGGATTCAATTTATTTTGTCAACGCCCGTATTGATTTATTGTAGCGAGGACTTCTTTAAGCGCGGGTATCTTTCGGTGATACGTTGGTCACCAAATATGTGGACATTGATTTCTTTGGGAGCAGGGGCGGCATATTTATTCAGCATTGTCGCATTGGTATTTCCGGATTTATTTCCTGATCAATTTAAAATGGACGGTGCCGTGCATTTATACTTCGAAGCAGCGACTGTGATTCTAACCTTAATTTTATTAGGTCAGGTGCTGGAGCTGAAAGCACGCGGTCAAACGAACAGCGCCATTCGGGCCTTACTGAATTTGGTACCACCGGAAGCTACGGTCATCAGAAACGGTCAGGAACAAAAAATTCCATTGGAACAGGTAGTGCTGAATGACATTCTAAAGATCAAGCCAGGCGAAAAAATTCCGGTGGATGGTCAGGTAGTGAAAGGCCGCAGCGTTGTCGACGAATCCATGATTACGGGGGAAGCCATGCCAGTAGAAAAAAATGAAGGTGATGCTGCGACAGGTGGCACCGTGAACGGAACGGGCAGCTTTGAAATGAAAGCGCTGAAGATCGGCTCCGAGACGTTGCTGGCCCAGATTATTGATATGGTTAATAAGGCAAGCCGGTCAAAGGCGCCGATACAAAATATGGCCGACAGGATTTCAAGATTTTTCGTGCCGGTGGTCGTGGTCATTTCGCTTTTGTCATTTGGAGTGTGGGCTCTCTGGGGTCCTGACCCCGCTCTTGTGTTTGCCTTTGCCAATGCAGTGACCGTACTCATCATCGCTTGTCCGTGTGCCCTGGGCCTTGCCACACCCATGTCCATCATGGTAGGCACAGGCAGGGGTGCCACGGCCGGCGTACTCATCAAGGAAGCGAAGGTCATTGAAGAATTGTTAAAGGTCACTGTTCTTGTAATAGATAAGACGGGGACTTTAACAGAAGGGAAACCCGCTCTTAAATCCGTGAAAGCTTTTAGTAATTCAATCAGCGAGGATGATATTCTGCAAGGTGCCGCATCCCTGGAAACGAGCAGCGAACACCCGTTGGCAACGGCCATTGTGAATGCTGCAAAAGTTAAGAACCTTGCTCTTAGTCCCGTAGAGAATTTTGAATCCATAACAGGTCACGGTATCATCGGTTCTATCCATGGTAAAAAAATTGCTGTGGGCAATGAAAAACTGATTAAAGCCCAGGGTATTAAAATAGAGGAAGCAAACACGAAGGATGTAGAAGAAAGACAATCGAAGGGTGAAACAGTAATGTATGTGGTGATCGATAACCAACTGGTAGGTTATGTAAGCGTCGCTGATCCAATAAAAGAAAACTCAAGAGCCGCTATTCAGGAATTGCAGCAGCAAGGACTTCGTGTAATCATGCTGACCGGTGACAATAAGAACACGGCCAGGGGAGTGGCGGAAGAACTCGGCCTTGATGGTTATGAAGCAGAATACCTCCCAATCGATAAACTCAATAAAGTAAAAGAGTTTCAGGAAAATAAGAAAATAGTAGCGATGGCCGGAGATGGAATTAATGACGCACCGGCATTGGCGCAAGCAAATGTAGGCATTGCGATGGGCACCGGTACCGATGCAGCTATTCAAAGCGCTGGAATCACGTTGGTGAAGGGCGATCTGAAAGGAATTATCAGAGCAATAAAATTAAGCAGGGAGGTAATGAGCAACATAAAGCAAAATTTGTTCTTTGCTTTTGTCTATAATATAATTGGTATTCCCATTGCTGCGGGCGTGTTGTATCCTTTTTTCGGATTGCTTTTGAGCCCTATGCTGGCCGCCCTGGCGATGAGCCTAAGTTCAGTTTCTGTTATTGTTAATAGCCTGAGATTAAGAACAAAACATATTTGACTGTCATGAATGGAATAACCCATAAGGTTCTCTATCTATTTTGTTTAGGTTTTTTAGGCTGTACTGTCGGCAAGAAAGACCAATCCGGTTCTACCTTCCAGGAGGCAGATATTGCCAACGTCAAACTGAAAGAATTGGATGATCAGCCGCTGAACCTCGCGCAACACAAGGGGAAGACTGTTTTCATTAACTTTTGGGCTACCTGGTGCAAACCATGTATTCAGGAAATGCCTACCATTGAAAGTTTGCAAGTTAAATTGAAAGATGAAAAAGTTATTTTTCTATTGGCGTCCAACGAGGACCCTGACCAAATTGAAAAGTTTATAAAAAACCATTCCTACAAATTCCACTATGTCCATCTTGAAAATATGGAAGCACTGAAGATTCAGGCACTGCCCACTACGTTTATTTACGATACGGAAGGAAAATTGAAGTTTTCAGAAACTGGCTACCGAAATTGGGATGACCCCGAAAACATTGAATTGATCACCAAAATAATGAATGGATATGAAAAATAAATTTTGCTTTCTTGTGCTGTGCCTGATCGGGACTGCCTGCGCTGTTAAGAAAAATGCGGACCAAAAAATCAAGTTCTTGGCATCACCGTCCAGGTCAAATAGTGCAGAACCTTTTTTGTTTACAGATATTGACAGTACGGTGTATTTGTCGTGGATAGAAAAAAATGAAGGAAAAGCCTCCTTGAAGTTTTCAAGTCTTGATAACGAACAATGGTCGGAGCCCTCGGTTATCGCCTCCGGTAAAACGTGGTTTGTGAATTGGGCTGACTATCCAATGATCGCCACTAATGGCAAACAATTTGTCGCTCATTTTCTCGATAAAAGCGGCGAAAGTACATATGCTTACGATGTAAAGTTGACAACGTCGGATGATAAAGGAATGACCTGGCTGGATCCACGCGTGCT
>JANYKP010000125.1 GCA_025358195.1 Cyclobacteriaceae bacterium | reverse complement strand
ACTGGATGGAATTAGAAATCAAATTGAAGAGTACAATTTGCAATCGTGTTTTGTCAATGGCCATTGGCACAGACGCTGGCAAATTATCCTGAAGAGTCATCGACTCTGCCCCGTTAATAAATTTCAAGGATTCAAAAATTTCATGCACTAAATCTTTTAAATCCACACTTTCCAATCTGGTTTCGGATCTTGCATTGCGCGAAAAATCAATGATGTCACGAATAAACTGTTCGAGCCGCACGATTCGGCCTTTTATTAGATTCAAGTACTGGGTGGTTTCTTTTGTGTCTGTTGATTTCTCGATCAACTGGATCAATCCGGAGATCGAACTCAAGGGCGCACGTAAATCGTGTGACACACTGTAGACGAACCTGTCAAGCTCCTTGTTAGTCTTTGCAAGTTGTTCGTTTTGTTCAAGGATCACCTTTTCATTTTCTATTAAATGTTTTTCTGCCTGATAATTTAATTTGGAAAACAAAAGAATGGAATAAATGCAAACCAAGGCAGTTACAATGGAGTTAATAATAAAAAACAGCTTAGACTGTTCCTGTGAAAAATGACGTTCTTCAATGAGTGAAAAATCTCCGAGGTAAATCAGGATACCTAGTCCTGTTGATAGCGTGGCAAAGAACAACGATTTTGGCCATTCTTCGAAATTATAAATGGTGAGCGCCACGGCACCGGCTGCAAACAGATGAAGGTGAAAACCCGTCTCGAATGGTTCGCTTGACGCCACCAGATAAATCATGGCGTTGAATGCAAGAAGAGTCACGGTTTTGGCAATTTGCGTCTTTCCAGCCCGGTTAAGAAGAAAAGTAACGATCGAAAAGGTAAGGAAGCCTATGTAAATAAAGGACTGTACGTGAATTTCAAGCAACCAATCCAAAAAAATATAAATAAGGGTCATGACAAAAATCAGTACCGATAAACGGCTGATGAGGATCGCTCTTTTACCTTCTGTTTGTCTTTTAGTGCCTGACATCGTCCAAAGATTCATTCATGGAGAAGTATTCACGCTTAAAAATAGAGTGAATTGCCTTATTCTGTTCATTTGTCCAATTTAAATTTATTTAAAAGACCTGCCCTCCTTATTTTACGTCATGATCCGTACCATTGGATTGGCCATTGCTTTTTCACCCACCGCTGAGCGCATGCTGGCGGAGGCTGTCTATTTTGCAAGTCAGTTTCAGGCCAGGCTTGTATTGATTCACATTGGCGAGCATGGACCCAAAGAAGAGCAATTGATTCAATCCATGCTAAAGAGCAAAGGACTCTCTAGCGATACGGTTACGGTCAGGTGGGATAAAGGCGAGGCGGCCAAGGCGATTCTCAGGGCATGCGACCTGGAGAAAGTGGATTTGCTGATCGCGGGCGCATTGAAGAAAGAAGACCTCCTACATTACTATCTCGGCACCATTGCACGTCACATCATGCGACGATCAAAATGTTCCGTCCTGTTACTCACGCAACCCGCGCTGGTGCCAGGCGCTTTCAAAAACATTGTTGTCGATGCTGAAGACAGTCCGCACGTCGAGGAATCGATTTCGCTGGCGTGCCTCTTTGGTAAGAAAACAAAAAACGCCTGGATCCATGTTGTTCGGGAGTTAAAACTGTATGGCCTTGCCATGTCGGCGTCGGATCAATGCTCGGAAGATGAGTATGAAAAGATCCGGCAAGGACTGGTAAAGGACGAACTTGAAAACGTAGAGAAGCTATTGCAGAAAATTCCACACGAAAATCTAAAAATAAATATCAAGGTCGTCTCTGGAAAGTCGGGTTTTGAGTTGGCCCAGTTTGCCCTGCGCAAGCAAGCTGATTTATTGGTGGTGGGCGCTCCTCCAAGACGATTTAGGTTTTTTGATCGTGTATTCACCCATGACCTGGAATATGTCTTTGCCGACCTGCCTTGCAATTTATTGATCGTGCAACCCGGAAAGGAGGGGCATCGTGGCTAAACTTTCACATGCCGAATTAATTCACCTCATGATTCAGCTGAGTGTGATGCTGGCCTTTGGCAGGATCATGGCTGAAGTAGCAAGAAAATTTAAGCAACCGGCAGTGGTCGGTGAAATTATTGCCGGACTTATCCTGGGCCCTACCATTCTGGGAACATTTTCTCCCGACTCATTTGATTTATTGTTTCCAAAAACCGGGGCCTCCGCCATCGTATTGGACGGGTTCACCAAAGTAGCGGTCGTCATGCTTCTTTTTATCGCAGGCCTTGAGGTGGATTTGCACATCGTTTTCCAGCAAGGCAAACAAGCCATCTCATCCAGTTTCTTTGGCTTAATTATTCCGTTTTTTCTTGGATTTATTATACCGTATTCGTTCCCCTCTTTTTTCGGAGATACGGGTACCTCCGACCACCTGCTTTTCGCATTGTTCATGGGGACGGCCATGGCCATTTCAGCCTTGCCTGTAATCGTGAGGATCATGATGGACCTCAAACTCTTTAAAACGAAAATCGGGATGCTGGTGGTAGCGTCCGCAATGGTCGATGATGTTATCGGCTGGATGATTTTCTCCATCATTCTGGGAATGATCGGAAAAGGTGGGCAGATGGCGGTTGGTTATACCCTTCTGCTGACCGTTGGGTTTACCGCATTCATGCTCACCATTGGTCGCGGACTTCTGAACCGTATGTTGCCATGGGTAAATAAAAAACTTGCCTGGCCAGGAGGACTGCTCTCGTTGTCACTTTCACTGTGTTTTCTTGCGGCGGCATTTACCGAATACATTGGTATTCATGCTGTGTTTGGCGCTTTTATCATTGGTATAGCTTTGGGCGACTCCGAACACATGAGTGAACGGGCAAAAGAAATCGTCCATCAGTTTATCAATAATATTTTTGCGCCGCTATTTTTCGTTGCAATCGGGCTGAAGGTGAACTTCCTGGTCAATTTCGATCCCTGGCTGACCCTGGTGATTATTATAATAGCCTTTGCCGGCAAAATTATTGGGAGCGGGTTGGGAACCCGACTGGGTGGTTTCACCTGGCGTGAGTCCCTCGCGGCTGGTTTTGGGATGAACGCGCGTGGAGCGATGGAGATCATCCTGGGAATCGTGGCGCTTGAAAACGGATTGATCAATGAAAAAGTGTTTGTTTCGCTGGTCATCATGGCGCTCATTACCAGCATGACCAGCGGACCCCTCATGAAGTGGATGTTAAAGAAAGAAGGCCGTTAGCTTTTGATCTTGGGCGGTTAGGTTCGCAACCCAGTCAAAGACTAAAGGCCAAAGGGCCGGAAATTAAAATCGAAGTGTTGTATGATAATTCGCAAGGCCACCACATCCGATGCCAACGCTATCCAGCGCCTGTTGGTTCAGCTTGGTTATCCTGATTTAAGCGAGAATGATGTAGTGGAAAAAATCAAGTTGTACAATCAGTCAGACTATTGCATGCTCGTGACAGAAACTGAAATGAAGGTCGTAGGTTTTATTTCTCTGCATTGGTTTGAGCTGGTTCATTGGAAAGGAAAGCTAGGTCGGATCACGTCATTTTGCATCGACGAAAAATTCCGATCAAAAGGGGTCGGCCAACAATTGTTACAGGCCGGTGAAAAGCTGCTTTTTGAAAAAGAATCCGTCAAGATAGAAGTAACCAGTAATGCAAGGCGAACACAGGCGCATGCGTTTTATCTCAAAGCGGGCTACGTAGAAGATTCCCGGAGGTTTGTGAAGTACAGGAGTTGAGAAGTTGTGAATCAAGGAGTTGAGAAGGTAAAAAGAGTATGCTCAATTAAGTGTAATTACACTCAACGCAAACACCTTAACACATTAGCACAAACACATCCCTAAGCGATCGCCTCCTTCAAATATTCAATCAACGGCTTCATGGTCTTACTTGCTTCTGTAATTTTTTTCAGAAAATTTTTATCTTTTACCTCCGCATCCGTGAAGGCATGGGAGACGATAAAGGTTTTGTGCTTTAACCAATCCAGACGTGGGTGGTCCTTGGCGTAACCTTTAGGAACTGTTTTGAGTTTATCAAAATCTGATAAGCTCTTGAACCACTTTTTGAATTTTTTGTCATTCATAATTTTCTCCAGCTTCTCACCATTGTAATCAATCTCTTGGCGAATCTTGCTGAGGTTCGCCGGATCGGGC
>JANYKP010000092.1 GCA_025358195.1 Cyclobacteriaceae bacterium | reverse complement strand
CAAACTGCTACCCTCTACACCGACTTCCTGGATTATGACCGGAAAAAAAATGAAGCTCGGTATTTTAACAACGGAAAGCTGGTGGATAGCACCAACACCTTGACCAGTAAAAAAGGATACTATGATTTGAATTCAAACATCGCTTCTTTCAAAACAAATGTAATCGGCGTGAACAAGGACAACACGATGAATTCAGATACGTTACAATACAATTCCAACAGTAAGATCATCTACTTCCAGTCGCTCACAAAGCTGGAGGATAAAGACGGTGGAATTGCCTACTATGAGAACGGCTTCTACGACACCAAGCATAAAAAATCCGACCTCGTTCAGGGTGATCTTCAAACTCCAGAATACAGGTTAAAAGGCACCCGGTTGATCCTGGATAATGCGCATAAGCTATACAAAGCCCAGGGCAATGTGGTCATGACCTCCAAGGTTGAAAATATGAATATCTATGGAGACGATGGGTTCTACGATAAGAATACCGGAATCTCAAAGGTGTATGGACATGCTTATGCCGCCCGGGTCACAGATGATAAAGACACTCTTTTCATCTCCGCAGATACCTTAATGTCTGTTGAAAATGCAGACCCAAAAAAGAAACGACTACTCGCCTACCACAACGTACGGATATTTAAGAAAGACCTTCAGGGGAAAGCCGACTCATTGGCGTACGTAGCCAGTGATTCTACTTTATATTTTTATAAAAATCCGGTGTTGTGGACCGATGAAAACCAGATGACTGCCGATTCGATCCGGATACTGCTCGAAAAGAAAAAGATCAGCCGTATATACCTGGTGTCCAACTCATTTGTAGCCTCCGTGGATTCTCTAAAAAATTTCAATCAAATCAAAGGTAGAAAAATGACCGCCTATTTTGAGGATAAAAACATACACCATGTCGTAGTCGTAGGCAATGGAGAGAGCATCTACTTTGCCTTACAAGAGAAGGAAGAGATAACAGGAAAAAAGACAGAGAAATTCACCGTAACATCGGGGATGAACAAGATTATTTGCAGCAACATGAGGATAAACTTTAAGGCAGGGAAAGTGAACAATATAAGTTTTTATATAAAGCCGGATGCCTCCTTTATTCCACCGCATGAACTAAAAGAGGAAGATGCACTCCTGAAGGGCTTTCAATGGCGGGGGATCGACCGGCCGACAAGGGCCCAAGTGGGTAAATAACAAACGATAAGAGCAACCGACAACGGAGCGCTCTACAACATTATTGCATTCTTAATCCATTTTTTTGAATTTAATTTTGAGTTAACGGTGCTTTGCGGTATCTTTCATTTGACTAGGTGTGCGCGATATGAAACAGTTTGTCCTTGTTGCATTGCTTTTTACCTCCGTTTTTTCGGTTGGGGCTCAAGGATTTGAATGGACTGACCGCCAGGAGAGTTTTCAGGCAGGACTTGGCCAGATCATACGCCTGCCAATCCGAATAAAAAATACGTCTGACCGGGCGCAGTTTTTCATCATACGGAAGGCTCAGGGTGATCTTGGATCCAACCAAAAAGGATATTTCTGCCTGGGAGATGATTGCTTTGATCCTGGTCTCGACCAATTCTCCAAGCGAATCGAACCGGGCGAGACACTCAACAATCTCTATTTTACTATAGAAACTGGACTGGTTACCACCCTAAATTCTTTCCGATTTGAGGTTTTTCCGCGAGGAAACCCTGCCATCGGCCTTGAGCATGCGTTCTCTCTTGCTGTCGAAGAAAAGCCTGCAAAATCGCTTGTCTTCCAGTCAAAAGACATTACTATCCATGATATATATCCAAACCCTGTGATCGATCAGGCCTTTATTGATTATCGGATATACAACGAATCCCTCAAGGCGAAAGTCGTGATTCATAACATTTTGGGCAGTCCGGTAGGCCATCATGACATGCCTGTTTTTGAAACCAAAGTAAAAATCCAGGCGGATGAACTTTCGTCCGGAGTTTATTTCTACACCGTCTACCTGGACAATGTTGGCGTACTTACCCGCAAGCTGGTGGTCCGGAAATAATCCTTCAAAAAGATGAGTTTCTGATATGTTGGGTTGAATCGTATATTTGCGGCCTTCTTTTATGACTAGGAGACTGTTTATAAGCTTTGGGGTTGCGATTTGCCTGCTATTGGTGAGTTCTTGCAGTAAATTTCGCAAGATCCAAAAAAGCGAGGACTGGCG
>JANYKP010000088.1 GCA_025358195.1 Cyclobacteriaceae bacterium | reverse complement strand
CGCGCAGAAGGATTTGCCACGGCGATGGAAGAGTTGGTGATGAATGCAGGATTACTCAAAGACCGGCCGCGCGCCACCGAGCTTGTGCACATCATGCTGGCGCAGCGTGCAGCTCGGGGATTGGGTGGTTTGTACCAGCATGGTTTGGAAATGGACTTCGATGGTGCTACAAAATTTGCATCGAAGTGGGTGCCGTGGGGTTTGCTGCCGGCCAATGGCGGTACAATCCAGCACGAGGAACACTTCTACCTTCAGCAACCTGCCTATGAAGCCAGTTATGTTATAGGCAAACTCGAAATCGACCAGCTCATTGCGGAGTATGCCAGACTGCGGGAGGGTAAGTTTGTGCTGAAAGAATTTATGGATGAGTTCAACCGTGTGGGCATCATTCCCGTGTCATTGGTGTACTGGCAAATGACTGGTGACAAGTCGATGTTGAACGGGGCGGTGGGGCAGAAGTGATTTCCATCAGTATTTTGTTGAGAACAACAAGAGACTAAGTATTTTAAAACTTGACAGCGGTGCCAGCTCGATTTGCAAAGCAGTTATACTAAGAAGCGGGCGATTCCTAATTCCAAACCACGCAACTCTGCCAAACCCTTGAGTCGTCCAATCGCGGAATATCCTGGTTGCGTATTTTTTCTCAGATCATCCAGCATCTGGTGACCGTGGTCAGGGCGCATGGGAATGGATACACCTGTGCGCTTCATAAGTATGACAATTTCTTTTACTACGCTAGCCATATCCGTGTCACCCTCTAAATGATCAGCCTCGAAAAAGTTACTCTCGAGGTCCCGTCTGGTATTGCGCAGGTGTAGGAAGTGAATGTTATTGCCTAATCGCTTCACCATACCTACGAGGTCATTGTCGGGCCTCACGCCATAGGATCCTGTGCAAAAGCAAAGACCATTTGAGGGTGAAGGTGCCGCGTTAAGAATTTCCAGGGCATCTTGTTCGGTGCTGACCACGCGGGGCAATCCAAGAATTGAAAACGGTGGATCATCTGGGTGAATGGCAAGCTTAACGCCAACGTGTTCTGCGGTCGGCACGATCTGCTGAAGAAAATAAAAAAGATGTTGCTTCAGTTTGGCTGCATCGATGTCATGGTATGTTTTTAGCGCTTCCAGGATCTGTTTTTCTGTGAAACGTTCCTCACTGCCCGGCAGACCCAAGAGCGCATTTTGGAAAAGAGTTTCCTTCTCACTAGTACTCATGGTTTGAAAACGCTTTTCAGCTTTCACAATTTCTTCTCTTGAGTAATCGCTTTCTGCACCGGGGCGCTTTAATAAAAACAAATCGAATGCTATGAAAGCTGCTTTTTCAAATCGCAGCGCTTTGCTCCCATCCTCCAGCGTGAATGAAGGATCGGTCCTCATCCAGTCCAACACGGGCATGAAATTGTAGGTGACGACTTTGAGTCCGCAGGCGGCTACATGGCGAAGGCTGGTCTTATAATTTTCAATATAGACTTCATATCCTCCGGACTGTTTCTTGATAGCTTCATGTACCGGCAGGCTTTCAATCACCGTCCAGCGAAGGCCCGCTGCCTCCACTTCCTTTTTTCTTTTCAGGATATCATCCATTGGCCAGACATGACCGACGGGAATGTGATGGAGGGCCGTGACTACACCGGCTGCGCCGGCTTGGCGTATATCGTGCAAGCTCACGGGATCATTGGGCCCAAACCAGCGCATGGTTTGCTCCATTAGAATAGGTTTGTGGGAAGTTGGCGGGGACATGTTTACCTTTTCAAATAACGATCAGACCTGGCGTCCAGGCATAACGAATCGAATTGCTACCCGGCCGGTACCCGGTAAATCAATGAATTAATGTTGAGGCCGGCTCCCACCGCTGCGAAGACCAGCACATCATCTTTTTTGATGTGTTGATTTTTCAGTTGTCCTTTAATGATCAGATCGTACAGGGTAGGCACGGTGGCCACGGAACTATTGCCCAGCCATGAAATGGTCATGGGCATAATTTCCTGAGGTAACTTATCCATTCCAAAGAGTCCGGCGAGACGGTCAAAAATAGCAACATCCATTTTATGATTGGCCTGGTGGATCAGGAGTTTGTCAATGTCTGATAAAAAAAGACCTGCTTTTTCTATGGCGACTTTGATGACCTGGGGTACGAGCTTTAACGCGTACTCATATAATTTATGACCGTTCATTTTTAAAAAAAGATGATCCACCGGGTAAAGTAAATCATTTGATTTATTCAGGGAAATGGTAAAGGCGTGCCCGTTGGCAAACGTTTCTGAATAATGCGAAAGAATACCGATCGGCTGTTCACTTATTCGTGATTCAAGAATGATGGCCCCGGCTCCATCAGAATAAATCATGCTGTCGCGGTCATGCGGATCGGCGAGGCGCGAAAGTGTTTCAGCGCCAATAACCAGAATGCGCTGGGCTTCTCCTGATTTAATATAGTAGTTCGCCTGGATGACACCCTGCAACCAACCAGCGCAGCCGAATGGAATATCGTAAGCAACGGTCTTTGGATTTTTGATTTCAAGTTTTTGCTTCACCCGGGAAGCAAGGGAAGGAAGACAATCACTCCTTCGGTTATCTTCTCGCATGTCTCCGAAGTTATGGGCTACGATAATGTAATCAAGTGTTTCTTTATCGAGGCGCGATGATTGAAGAGCCTGTTCGGCGGCATAGAATCCGATGTCCGAAGCGACCAGATCATCCGTAACATACCGTCTTTCTTCGATTCCGGTAATGTCCTTAAACTTTGCAATTATTTCTTCATTGGATTTTTCAAGCTTTTTTCCCCCGCTATCAAAAAACGTATGATGAAGGAAGTGACTATTTGGTATTTTCCGGGTGGGCAAATAGCTGCCACTTCCAATAATTACCGCATGGGGTGATGAATTCATTCATAAAGGTTAGCGATCACCCCGCGAATACCAAAATAATGTGAAAGATTTTTCCTTTTTTTTGAAGAATTCTTAACGAACGTTAGCCAAATGCTTCGTTATCGTACAGATTGTATTGCTTTTAACCTTTTAAGAAGCGGTGGATGGGAATAGCGGAAGAACACATACAAAGGATGAGGGTATAAATTACTGAGACTGTCAACGGATAATTTTTTCAAGGCATCTGTCAGGGCTTTTCCGCTATACGTTTGACGTGCATATGCATCAGCTTCAAATTCATTCTTGCGGCTATAAAGACTCATCAGCAATCCAGTGATCCCGCTGATAGGGGAGAATAAAATACCAAATGCCAGCAGGTTGAGGTGAATGGCTTGCAGTGAACCGCCGAGTGCTATTGAAAGATCCTTGTTGAAAACCATCAGTGACAAAATGAACAGGGTAAAAAAGATTTGAATAATAGAAAGCAGGTAACTCCAGATAATATGTTTCTTCTTGAAGTGACCGACCTCATGGGCAAGAACTGCAACAAGTTCTTCCGTGGAGTGATTCTTAATGAGGGTATCGTATAATACTATTTTCTTTTTCTTGCCGATACCTGAAAAGAAGGCGTTTGCTTTGGCAGAGCGTTTGGATCCATCCATTACAAAAATGTTGTCCAGCGGAAAGTTAATCTTTGCAGCAAATGACTCAATGGCTGCTTTCAATTCACCACCTGGAAGGGGCGTTAAGGTGTTGAATAACGGAACAATAAAAAGAGGTGTAAAACATATTAATAAACAATACAAAGGCCGCGGCCATCACTCCAAACCAAATCCAGAAGGAGGGCCCGATTTGCTGGATAAGATAAATTAATACCGAGACCAGTAAACCTCCGATGAGTGCGCCAAGGGCGTATCCTTTTAGTTTGTCAATAATGAAAGTTTTGAGGGTCGTTCTATTGAATCCAAACTTCTCTTCAATCACAAAGGTGGCGTACCATTGAAATGGCAGCGTAAGAATGTCTGAAGCCAGAACCAATATCGCGAAGAAGGTCAGTGGCAGGGTGATTTCGTTGTGGAAATAGGGCCGGAGAAAATTATCCAGCATGCCAAATCCTCCAAAGACAAGCATAAGCAGTGAAAGCCCAAAACTAAAAGCAGCGGTTAGGAAACCAAACTTTGTTAGTTCGCTGTGATAGTCCAGCGACCTGTTGTATTTCTCACGATCATAAAAAGCTGCAATGTCTTCGGGTAAATCTTTGCGTTGGACTTTGAGGTTGAGGTAATCCAGTATTTGTTCAAACACATAGCTGAAGATAGAAATGGTCAGAATAATGTAAAGAATAGTCGTTGGTTCCATTTCCTCACTTATCCATCAAATCTTTTTCAGCTGCAGCATAGGCAAATCCAGGCCATGCATCCGACTTCAAAATAATATTGTAAAGTTCGATTGCCTTTTCCTTTTGGCCACGATAAGCATACGTATTGGCAAGTCCGTATAACTTAGTAACATCTTGTACGGACATCTTTTCTGGAGGCATGTTAACGTCGATAAGTTCTTCGGGTGTAATGACGCCTTTGTAGAACATGATTCGCCTGAAGTACGAGTTCTCACGATCGGTATCTGCATCTGGCTTAATGGGCTTCAGCAGGTTTTCGGCTTTTTCCTTTTGACCGAGTCGTTGGTATGAATTGTAAAGCCAGTCACTTGCACCCACCACGTTTTTCAGATCTCCTCCCGTAGCCAGGGCTTTTTCAAATGATTTTGCAGATTTGTCATAATTTCTGGTGAGGTAATGATAAACACCAAGATGATACCATATCTGATGCCGGACGGTGGCGGTTGGCTTTCCATCGAGACCATATTCCATGACATCGG
>JANYKP010000085.1 GCA_025358195.1 Cyclobacteriaceae bacterium | reverse complement strand
GAAAAGTGTACAATATTGACATGGCTGGCTTCGACCTCTCGGACCAGGAAGTGAGCGATGTGCTGAACTATGTGCGAAACTCGTTTGGTAATAAAGGCGATGCGGTGACACCGGCACAGGTGAAGGCGGCGAGGAAGTAATAATTTCACATGGAGCTTCTGGAGCCCTACTAAAATGGAAAATAAAATTATTCCAATATGAAGTTTAAAACAGTGCTCGCCTCTGCACTACTACTTTTGGTTGCTCAGGCTTATTGTCAGAATTACGAGAAAATTGTACTCGACGAAAACGAGCCGCGAACTGGTTATTACCTAGCCATAAAACCGGTTGGACCTATCGAAGGAGTTCTTGTCTTACTTCCCGGGTTTGGTGAAGCTGCTGAAGCAGTTCTTTCGGAGACCAAACTTCATAACACGGCCTATGCCAATAATATTTTGACTCTTGTCATTCCCTTCGGCGATAAGATTTATACTGATGGACCAACGATTTCTAATATCAACCGCGCGCTGGAAGATTCTATCAAACGTTTCCGGATCGCCAGGGACAAATTCGCCATGGGAGGATTTTCGGCCGGTGGCACGATCGCCCTTCGTTATACCGAACTTTGTAAAGAAATGCCTGCTTCCTTTCCAATAGTACCTAAGGCCGTGTTCACTATTGATTCTCCGGTCGATTTATTTGATTTGTGGCGCTACTTCAATCGGGAAATCGCCAGAAATTTTTCTCAAGTTGGCATGGCGGAAGCGATAGCTGTTAAAGCATTTCTAAAAGCAGATTTAAAAGGAACACCTGAAAGTAACCCGACGGCATACGAAGCAAACTCCCCCTTCCATGCGGAACTCCAAGGTCCTGGCAATGAAAGATTTTTAAAAGATATTCCCGTAAGAGTGTATCACGACTTGGACGTTGTTTGGCAATTGAAAAACCGGAGGAGAAGCCTTTTTGACAATAATGCAGAATGTGCTTCTGAACTCATTGCCAGGCTGATGCTTATGGGAAATGACCGGGCGGAATTTATGATCGCAAAAACTCCTGGTTATAGAAGTAACGGAATGCGGCACACACATTCATGGTCTATCGTAGACGAGGTGGAGCTTATTCAATGGATGAAGGGGATTTTAAAAGGGTAAATAAGGCGGCTAAATTGATGAGACTATAAATGCAGAATGATGAATTCTGAATGTCGAATGTCGAATATCGAATTAGGAGGAACAGCTTCAATATTCATCATTCATCATTCATCATTCAATATTCTGCCCTCCTTTTAATGGAAGTTGGAATAATTCTTCTCGCGGCCGGCTCCTCTTCGCGCATGGGGCAATCCAAGCAGCTGCTGAAAATCAGGGAGGTGGCCATGCTTGTTCATTCAACGACGATCGCCCTTGAATCCGGAATAGACCCGGTAGTCGTGGTCCTGGGCGCGAATGAAGAAGAACATCGCAAGGCACTTGAGTACCTGACTGTACACATTGTCATGAATCATCGTTGGGAGAACGGAATGGGCGGTTCGCTCAAAGAAGGACTGACCTATCTATTACAGAAGAAACCCACGATAAACGCTGTCATGGTAATGGTATGCGACCAGCCACTCCTCACCGGCGAGCACCTGAAAAAAATAAGAGAGAACTACCTTCAGTCCGGTAAGCCAATCGTCGCCTCTCAGTATTCAGGCACCCTTGGTGTGCCCGTCTTATTTCACAAAACGCTTTTTTCTGAAATCCTGGCCCTGCCCGATGATCAGGGTGCAAAAAAAATTATTCAGCAACACCCTCATGACACCCTTGCTATTGACTTTCCGGCTGGGTCCATTGATCTGGATACACCCGATGATTACAGGAATTTTACCAGGTAAGATATAATCGTCCACCCTCGTGAAAAATAATATTCTTCGTAAAGTTTTTATATTGAATGTTCCAACAACTTCTATTAACCATGCTGCACATTAAAATTTACTCCATCGGATGGATCCTGGGAGTTCTGCTTCTGGGTTTGAGCTCCTGTAAACCTTCCGGACCCCCTACTGATCTGTCAAAAGAAAGTATCATCCCCCGACCCATTTCCATAACGGCCACGGGAAATACTTTTACGATAACCGACGACGCTGATATTTATGTAGAAGGTCCTGAAGAACTAAAGCAAATTGGTCGGTACCTCGCTGATAAATTGAATCCTTCCACCGGTTTCGACCTGCAGGTTACACCAACAACCGGTGCTCCAAAATCCGGTAACATCTATCTTACGTTAAGCGCCGATTCCCAGCTTGGAGAAGAAGGTTACGAGCTAACCACTACAAACGACCTTCTTAAACTAGCCGCTAACAAACCAGCAGGACTGTTTCGCGGAATTCAAACCTTACGCCAGGTGTTACCGGCTAAGGTTGAACTTTCAACTGCGCAACAAGGGCCGTGGAAAATTCCTACGGGTGTGATTCGTGATTATCCCGCGTACGTCTGGCGCGGATCGATGCTGGATGTGGCGCGTCATTTCTTCGGTGTGGAGGATGTAAAACGGTACATCGATTTGATCAGCTACTATAAAATGAATGTATTGCACATGCACCTGAGTGATGATCAGGGGTGGCGAATTGAAATTAAATCATGGCCCAACCTGACGAAGCATGGAGGTAGTACACAAGTAGGCGGCGGAAAAGGTGGTTTTTATACACAGGAACAATATGCGGACCTGGTGGCCTATGCGCAAGCCCGGTATATTACGATCGTTCCTGAAATCGATTTACCCGGTCATATTAATTCAGCATTGGCTTCGTATGGAGAACTGAATGGCGGTACGATTGTTCCGGAGGAAGGACGGGTGGCACTGTCAAAACCTTCGCTGGATATACTCGGCACCAAAACAAAGCCTACAGAATTGTATACAGGTATTGCTGTTGGATGGAGCACCCTTCGGGTCGAGAAAGAAGTGACATTCAAATTCGTGGAGGATGTGCTTCGCGAACTGGCAGCCCTGACTCCCGGACCCTATCTTCATATTGGAGGTGATGAAGCTGCCGCGACAAAAAAGAAAGACTATATAACGTTTATCAACCGGTTTAAAGATATCGTCAAAGCGAATGGCAAGATCATGGTGGGATGGGAAGAAATTGCACAGGCGGATATCAATTCAGAAGTTGTCACACAATACTGGCATTCTCAAAAGTATGCCCAATCGGCGGTTGAAAAAGAAAGTAAAATCATCATGTCTCCATCCACGAAAGCCTACCTCGACATGAGTTATGATTCAACCACCAAGCTAGGTTTACACTGGGCTGCCTATATTGAAGTTGACAGCGCGTATCGATGGAATCTGGCGACGCACGTGAAAGGCATTGGCAGAGAGAATATTCTGGGAATAGAAGCGCCGCTTTGGTCAGAGACCATTACCACGATGGATGACATTGAATTCCTGGCTTTCCCCCGCCTGCCCGGTTATGCTGAGATTGGCTGGTCATCTGAAGAAGAAGGGAGGAATTGGGAAGAATACAAGGTACGATTGGGAAGTCATGGCCCCCGGCTACAAGCGATGAAGGTAAATTTTTACCGGTCAAAATTAGTGCCTTGGTTGGATTGACCTATCATCGAAGTTTCGAATCAGCACTCCCCCCTGGTTTCAAAGCACATCCCGGCAATGAGGTCAAAAAGGGCAATCAGGTCTCTGCCATACAACAGCTTGTTAAAATCCCCGGCCTTTCACAAATAGCATGGGGTACAGTCACGGTCTATAGTGTTTCAAATGCGGAAGGACTTTTTCCTCAGCTTTCGACTTGAGCTTCATAATATCAGTGGGGGTATGGCACAGCACCGCGCATTGGTCAAATACAACAATGGGATACTTTACCAGATAACCTTCATGGACCAGCACCTCAAGCCAGCCGTCCATGGTGTAATTGTTG
>JANYKP010000053.1 GCA_025358195.1 Cyclobacteriaceae bacterium | reverse complement strand
GCACGACGCCGGCGTGACTTCCGAACCAGTTTACCGCTACTATGATATTAAATACAGGGCCAATAGAAAGACTGAGAAGTTTTACCGACTGGCTGTCTCTCATGTCGTGTCCGATTATAACAATTGGAAAAAAGCATTCGACGAAGATGAGCCGCTCCGGACCGAAGCTGGTTTGGAACTGCGAGCGATCTCCACGAATGCAGACGACCCGACGATTGTTAATGTTATGTTCGCAACAGATGATATCGACAAAGCAAAGAACCTGATAAACTCTGAAGAACTAAAAAAGAAAATGAGCGAAGCGGGTGTGCGATCAGAACCTGAGTTTACGGTGTTGAAAGTGACCGAACTAAAATAACTACGTTAGCCAATATTTAGACAATAGCCTGTCTAAGCTGACAATGATTTTGTCAACTCTTTACAAATTAACCCTGTTTGGTTAACTACTTCCCTTCAAATTTAAAAGAGACTTTTATTTTTGCACGGTACGCTTCAACCTTACCATTTTTCAGTACCATGTCTAGCTCCACGATTTCGGCAATCCGTAGATCACGGAGACTCTTTGAAGCTTTGGTGATGGCAGCCTTTGCTGCTTTCTCCCAGGAATCGCTGCTGGTACCTACCAGCTCAATTACTTTGTAAACACTTTCAGCCATTTGCTTTTTGGTTTAGGATTTAGAATGATTTTATTCAATCTATTAAATAGCAGGCTATGATACAAGTATTCCAATTATATCGGTAATTTGTTTCCTGGAGCCATTATGAATCCCCACCCACCCATTGTTACCTCCATCTTGTCCTATGGCATGTCAGGAGAAGTTTTTCACGCACCGCTTCTTTCCGCGCACCCCCATTTTCGGTTGAAGAGTGTTGTTCAGCGAACCTCAGACCTTGTAAAGGCACATCACCCCGGCGTCCAGGTGGTGAGAAGCATTGGTGAAGTGCTCAATGATGCTGAAGTCGAATTGGTAATTGTTAATACGCCCAATGAAACACATTTTGATTTCACAGCGAAAGCACTGGAAGCCGGAAAGCATGTGATCGTTGAGAAACCTTTCACCAACACGGTGGACGATGCCCGGAAACTTATTGCGCTGGCAAAAAAAACAAAGAAGACGCTTTCTGTTTTTCAAAGCCGGCGTTGGGATGGCGCGTTCATGACGTTAAAGGAAATCATAACCTCGGGTGTTTTAGGTAAAATTGTAGAGTACGAGGCACATTACGACCGCTTCCGGAATTACATCGCTCCAAACACATGGAAAGAAGAACCAGGACCAGGTTCTGGCATTTTATATAATCTTGGATCGCACATGCTCGATCAGGTCCTAGTATTATTTGGGAAACCAGCATTCGTCAGTGCGCGCATCGGAACACAACGCCCCGGCGGTAGAGTTGATGATTTCTACGATCTCCGGTTGGAATACCCTGGACTAAATGTAATTGTTAAATCGAGCTACCTTGTCCGTGAGCCGGGGCCACTTTATTTAGTTCATGGCCTCCTCGGATCGTTTATAAAATATGGTCTCGATCCGCAGGAAGATGCCTTGAAGCTTCATCAGATTCCCGGTACACCTGGATGGGGTACAGAACCTGAAAAATTCTGGGGCAAGCTGAATACAGAAATTGATGGGCTTCATTACGAAGGCAAGATTGAGACCCTTCCGGGAAATTATATGGGGTTCTATCAAAACATATACGAGGTCATACGCGAAGGCAAAGAACTAGCTGTACGGCCTGAGCAAGCCATGGAGGTTATTCATCTTATTGAAGCGGCCATGAAAAGCAGCAACGAACGCAAGGCAATTGCCTATTGAAGAATCTTCCAACTAGTTTTTGGATTGGAAATGAATTATGAAAGCTTGTTCTAGCCCGGAGGCCGTAAAATCAATGGAAATTCAATTGCGAAAGCAGGAGAAAAACAGAAATTTATCAGATTCAATTCTGCTCATGCTGAAGTGCGGTACCTGCTTGTTCTTTTCTTTTCTGTATACGACGAGCCGTTCCAATTCAATCCTTATTCCAATGGATGCCGGCCAGAAAAATCACTTAAAAGCGTACGGCATCGCTTATTTTGTCCTGCAGAAAGGTGCGGAAGTTGACTGGCTGCTGAACTACCGGGGTGGAAGCTTTCTAGTGACCTACTCAACCACTATCGAAAATGAGTGTATCGTTCGAGGAATTTCTTTTGAAATTCTAAACACCTTAAAAACAAATTTTATACTCCAGGAGATTTCAAATCCTGACGTAAACATGAGTGTGGTGAGGCTAGAGAAAGCACCTCGCATTGCTGTTTATTCACCGAAGAACGAACTGGTCGCAGATGAAACCGATGCTGTAATTACCGCACTAGATTATGCTGAAATTCCTTATGCGATCATTTATGATGAGGAGATACTAAAAGAAGCTCTTCTACTATACGACTGGTTGCATCTTCATCACGAAGACTTCACTGGCC
>JANYKP010000051.1 GCA_025358195.1 Cyclobacteriaceae bacterium | reverse complement strand
TGAAAGTTTTTCGGACTGCCACGCTCGGCACCATCCAGGTCCACCAAATGGACAACATCTATGCCGTGGTCTTCAAAACGCTTAGCGAGGTCCAGTGGGTTTTCATCATAGGCTTTTTCGCTGGCGGGATCGCCTTTACGCATCTTTACTACTTTGCCCTTGCGAATGGCGATGGATGGTATTACTTGAATCATTGTCCTAAACTAACGAATTTTTCTAGGGACTAAAGTTATCGATTGATTTTCAAAGAACCCGTACCTGGCAAAGGTTTTGCAGGCCTTGAATGTCTTTTGATTAAATTTAAATGATGAACCTAAAAATCCTCGTGATTTCCTTAATGTGCGTTGCTGCCGTACAACTGTTTGGTCAGACTAAACTCAGAAAATTGCCCTACGTCATCAATCGCAGCTCTGTTAATAACTATGCGCCATACATTAGTCTGGACGGCAATAGCCTCGTGTACACATCCAACATGGCAGAAGACGATGCTCTTACCATGGCTTATACGGTGCGGGAAGGGGTGACCTGGAAAGAACCGGTTATTGTCCCTAAACCAATCAACACCCGTTCAAATTTCCTAAAAGGCCATGCGCTCAATGCGGATGGAAAAATCTTATACATCACGAGTTCCAAAAGCAGCGGACTGGGCGGATTTGATATGTATGCCAGTCAACTGGTGCAGGGAACCTGGCGCGAGCCAGAGAATCTGGGTTATCCAATCAACACCAACGGACACGAAGGCTGTCCGTCCTTTTCATTTGACGGGACCATGCTGTTTTTCATGCGCTGTGGTAAAATGGATTTTGAGAGCGCCGACAATTGCAAGATCATGATGACAAAGAAGAAGGCGGGCGGCGAGTGGGAAGTGCCCATTGAATTACCCTCATTTATTAATACAGGAAATTCCCAGACTCCCCGAATCATGGGAGACGGAGAAACGTTGGTGTTTGCTTCCAACAAACTAAAACCCAATAAGGGAGGAATGGATTTGTACGAAACCAAACTCATTCAGGGTCAATGGACCAATCCGTTGCCGCTGGATTTTGTCAATACACCCGACGATGATCAATACGTCAGTGCAACTTCCATTGGCCGTTATTTAATGCGGGATTTTACCGAGCAACACGCCAGCGAATTGGTCGAAATCCCTTTCCCGGCAGAAGTCCGTCCGAAGGGAGTAATGAAAATTCAAGGAACGGTTGGCGGATTGGATGACCCATCGTCCTCAACGGTATCGATATTCAACAAGAAGGACCAGAGCCGGGTGTTTTCTGCGAAACCTGGAAAAGACGGAACTTTTATCGCCTATCTCAAGGAAGGAGCTGTTTATCATTTGTTCATCGATCCGGAAAAGGACAATTACACGTACTTCTCAAGAACATTTGACCTTACCGGCGACAAATTCAAAATACTGGAGCGGGTGAATGCGAATTTAAAACCTCCCGGAGCGGGAGACGAGATTGAATTAGGTGGAATCTGGTTCAAAGCTAATTCGTCTGAGTTGGATGCATTTTCTTCACAAGAACTTCGTCGCCTCATTAAAATGATGAAGGCAAATTCAGGCAAGTCTTTTTCTGTTTTGGTTACCCTGGAGGGTTATCAAAAAGATTCCGTCCGCTCCAGTCCGGACCTAACGGAGGTACTTGTCGATACGTTAAAAATTCCGGTTAACTATAAAGTTGATTCTGTAACAACGGCCAGGCGTGATTCACTCGTGATAAAGACAACCTATCACAACGACCGAACAATGCATCAGGCAAAAGCGTTGGGAGATTATTTATTTAATATGGGGATTCCGGAAGGTCGACTCGCTTGTTCGGGAAAATCGCAGCCGGAAACAATTCCGGAAAATCGAAAGACAGTTGTTACGGTTGTAATACATTAACGGGAAAGTGGTAGCGCTACAAGAGTCTTGTCCCACGCAAACACGAGTTCCAGCATATCGTCCGCACGCTCTACTGAAATCGTAAACTGTTCAAACTCTTTATCCGTCCACATCACAGGGACATCGATGACAATGATATCATGTTTCGGATCACGCGCGGCCTCTCCGTTATTCATCACATCTATGCCCCAGTTAGGAATGGTTGAGTTAAAAACCACGGTCCAGCTTTGTTCATTTGGAACAGTCCAAAGGGAATATTTCCCAGCGTTTAATTTTTTATCTCCAATCACAAGGTCCTTGTTCGTTTCAAATACGGTGGCTTCGTTGGCGCCTGTCCGCCAGGTTTTCCCGTAAGGTACCAATCCACCAAAAATGACTCTCCCTTTTTTAAAAGGCCGGTTATAAAAGACGTTTATTTTAAGATCGCCGTCCTGGAAGGCGGTATTTGATTCGGGACTAAACGTTTTAGTCTGATACCGGAAAATGAGAAACGCAGCCAGGATTCCGACAACAATAATACCGACAGCCAGCAGGATTTTTTTCGCCATTTTTTGATGTATTAAGTGCGTTTTAAACTCAAATTAAAAGAATAAGGTTTCCGCAATGTTCAAATATTGTTAGAAATGACAAAAGGAGCTTAATTTGATGTTTTAAAACCAACCCTATGGCAGTCTTTGGTGT
>JANYKP010000018.1 GCA_025358195.1 Cyclobacteriaceae bacterium | reverse complement strand
TCCTCTTTAAAGAGTTTTCGTGCTTCCAGTCTTCAATAATGGCTGCGTTTCCGGAAAGTAAGACATCGGGTACTTTCCATCCGTTGTAGTCCGACGGGCGGGTATAAACTTCGGGTGCCAACAAGCCATCCTGAAAGGAATCGGTAAGGGCAGATGTCTCGTCCGATAGTACTCCCGGCAACAACCGGATGATCGAATCTGCCAGTACCGCTGCAGCCAATTCACCTCCCGTTAAAACATAATCTCCTATGCTGATTTCTCTTGTGACCAGGTGCATACGGACGCGTTCATCAACACCTTTATAATGACCGCAGAGCAAAATTAGATTTTGATTTAAACTCAGTTGATTCGCGACAGACTGCGTAAGCAATTCTCCATCCGGGCTCATGTAAATGATTTCATCATAGGTCCGTTCGGATTGAAGAGATGAAATGCACCGATGAATCGGTTCAATCATCATTACCATTCCGGCTCCGCCGCCAAAGGCATAGTCATCCGTGGTTCTGTGGCGATCGGTAGCATGATTTCGAAGGTCGTGAACAACAACGGTAGCAGTACCTTTTTCCTGCGCGCGTTTTAATATGGAGTCGTTGAAAGGGCTTTCCAGTAAACGGGGCAGGCAGGTGATGATATCAATTCGCATGGATTGAAATTACAAAAGGATCTAGCTAAATATCCAGAAAACCATCGGGCAGTTCTACAGAAATTTTCTTCTTGGTCTTGTTGACTCCTTTTATAAACGGACCATTCAGTGGAATCATAATTTCTTTCCTGTTGAATATAATGGTCAGGTAGCGATTGGGTCCGCTTTCCAAAACATCATTCACCGGCCCTAAGGGGCCTATTTCTGCGTCAATCACGTCAAATCCCAACACTTCGTCGTTGTAGAATTCTCCTCGCGCGAGTCTGGGGCGATCACTTTTTGGAAGAAATAGACTGCAGCCCTTTAGTGAGGCCGCTAATTCATGGGTGTTTACATCTTCCAGTTTTAAAAATGCTTTGATGCCTTTCAACGAAACGGACTGAATGAAATAAGGAACTAGTTGACTGTTGGATTCAACAAAAATCAATTTCAAATTTTCCAGGTCTGGACAATCCGGTCCTAGGACAATGGTGACTTCTCCTTTTAGCCCATGACTTTTGGCGACGTAACCAATCTTAAAGCATGCTGTGATCTCCATCGTTACAAATAAAAATGCCAACACGATCGTCGCGTTGGCATCGTAAATATGTTAAGCCAATTAAGCCTGTGCTTCTCCGGTGGGTGCTTCTGCTTCTGACGGCGCAGCAGGTACTTCCGCCACGGGGGCGGCAGCTGCAACTTCCGCCTTTTTGCGGATCGCTTCAGCACGTGCTTCTTTTATTTTCACTTCTGCATCCTTGCGCGCCTTCGCGGCATCTTGCTTGGATTTGGAAATGTTATCACGTTTGGATTGAATTTTATCATCTTTCAACTTCTTCCAGTCGGCAAGTTTCTGGTCGGCCTGGTCTTGTGTAATCGCGCCCTTCACAACTCCGATCTGAAGGTGCTTCTTCATCATGACACCCCTGTACGAAAGCATGGCCTTAACAGTATCCGAGGGCTGGGCCCCGTTCATGAGCCAGTCAAAGGCGCGCTCTTCATTCAAATTAATGGTGGCCGGAACAGTGAGGGGATCGTACGTGCCGATCTTTTCGATGAACTTTCCGTCACGCGGCGACCGTGCGTCAGCCACTACCACATCATATCTCGCTAGTTTTTTGCGGCCTCTGCGGGCCAATCTGATCTTTACTGACATTTTCTCTTCGGTTTTAAAGGTTGGATCTCGTCCGTTTTTTAAAGGATTGCAAAGGTAATGGATTTTGCCTTTTCGCCAATTGTTGAGTGCGAAAGCTTTTATAAGGATTAAATGCAGCAAAGCATAATAATCGTATAATCGATTATCAGGTTTTTTAATCAAAAGACCGCTTTCTATATTTGTTTACTTACCCCTCCGGCTATGGACAAATACTCCTACATCTCGAACGCTGACGTAGGCTACCTCGACCAGCTCTACCAAAATTACAAAAGCAACCCGACCTCGGTCGATCCTACCTGGCAGAAATTTTTCGAAGGCTATGATTTTTCCCAGCAGCGATTTGGCGACAACGGGCACGCCCCCGGTGTTGATGGCGAGGCCACTATTAAGGAGACCCAGGTACGAACATTGATTCATGCCTATCGTTCCCGGGGACATCTGAAAGCAAATACCAACCCCGTACGCGAAAGAAGGGATCACCATGTTGCCCTTGATCATAAGTTTTATGGACTGACCGACACAGACCTCGATGTGGAGTTTGATGTCGGCGTAGAGATTGGCCTGGGCAAGACCACCCTGCGAAAGATCTGTGAGAAACTGAATAAGGTATACGTTGGTACAATCGGATTTGAATATAGCTACATCCGCAACCAGGAGATATTCGACTGGTTCATTCAAAAGTGCGAGAAGGAGTACTACACCTACAATCCTTCTTCCGAAGAGAAGAAAAGCATTCTTGGCAAGTTGAATGAAGCGGTCGTTTTTGAAAATTTTCTGCATACAAAATTCCTTGGCCAGAAACGTTTTTCACTGGAAGGTGGGGAGACAACGATTCCGGCCTTGCAGACTATC
>JANYKP010000010.1 GCA_025358195.1 Cyclobacteriaceae bacterium | reverse complement strand
CGATCCGGGACTAAGGGTTTGAAAGGAGTCATGTCACTTATAATTGAACAGATCAACTATTATCTGAACGCATGAAAGATCCAACGTCGTCAGTGGTGAGCCTTGCATTTTCGCTTCTCTTCCTTTCCCCAATATCAGGTTATGGGCAAAAAACAAATTCAGTTCATTGGACATTTGCAGGAGAGCCGGTCCGGCAAAATGAATCAATATTGAAAATAACAGCTGACATCTCTCCCGGGTGGCACCTGTATTCGCAAACCATCGGGGAGGGCGGTCCGAGACCAACCCGGATTTTTTTTGAAGAGACAAATGAATTTATGCTTGTAGGGAGTGCCGAAGAGAAAGGAGATCCAGTGAAATTCCGTGACGAAACCTATGAAATGGAAATCATATGGTACTCCGGTACGGTGACTTTTCTGCAGAAAATCCGGCTGAACCAGCCTATAACATTTATTAAGGGCCGCGTGGAGTACATGACCTGCAATAACTATGTCTGCATTCCAGATAAACAGGATTTCATTTTTAATTTACAACCGCCTAAATAAACTCCACAGAAAACAAACAATCAGGGCCGGATAGCTTCAGCATGTATAATAGTAAACTTCTTCATAGGTTTAGAAGGAAGTCCCGGTCCTGTTGTTTTCCTTAACAAATCCTAACCGGAGTTTCATGAAAACAGCTAATCACCAAAAAATAACCAAGCTTATTCACCAGCTTAAAACTTTGATCGCTCATCTGGACAGTCTCGATGACTTAGTTATACACAAGGACATCGATCAATTTTTTTATATGACGAAGTCCGAGGAATTAAAATTTTTATTTGCTCAATATGAGGAAGAAAAGAAACGACTTGAAACGACCACTGGTAAGCTCGAAATGAAGTATAAAGAGATCTTCCAACACTGGCAAAGGGACGTTCGTTTGCTGAACACGTATTTGAACACTCGTGAATATGCCAGGCGTTGAAATATTACAAGTGACCTTTCTCCACATACCGCATCATCACCAATAACATGTTTCTTGCAGACTCATTTGTGTCATACAGCCTAAAAACCGGTTCATATTTCACGACGCATAAAATTTTAAACTTATGGGAATCAAAATCTTATCGGATGCAGCCTTGCCCGGTTAACTTATATACTCCAGGACTTAGCGTTACATACTCCAGGTTCATTGCAGATGCAAGCGTTTGAATAATATCTTCCAACGTACTGGTTTTGGAAAATGTACCGCTGAAGCGGCAAGTCAATACTTCTTGTTTTTCAACCTTAATACTGACATTGTATTTTCTCTCAAGGGTTGTGACCGTATTCTCCAGCGGGGTATTATTGAATGTGAGGCCATCGGTAGTCCTATCTGATGATGGTGTATATGACCCATAGAAATATACAAGTGCAATTAGAGGAACCATTGTGATCGCTATAATTGCAAACTTTCGCCTATTGATCCTGGATTTGACTGTCTTGCGTTTTCTTTTTTCAATTGCTGCCTGAATTTTCGAAAGTCCGTCGTAAAAACCAGGATCATGCTCTTTTGGCTGCTTGGGCGATTCGTAAAGAAGTTTTAGATCCTCAAACTCGGCTTTGTTTGATTCGCTTTGTGCTACCCATTTTTCAACTTCCTTTATTTCAAGGTCACTTGCTCTGCCCGTGAGAACCTTGTCGATCAGCCATGATATGTCCATAACCTTTGATTGAAAATATCAATTCCTCCTATTTAATACTCTCTTATTAGTGGTTACACCCTATGCCTGGAACAAGATATTTTTTATTCAATATCGCCCACCGCCCGCTCTTTTTCGGGTGACCAATATCCCCGTAAACGTTTATTTGCGCTTGTAAGACTCCGCTCAACAGCTTTTCTTGAAACGTTAAGATTTTCTGCTATCTGATCCGTACTCATTCCTTTATCGATTTTCATCATAAGACATTCTCTTTCCCTTGGCGGAAATGTGGCGATAACATCCCTGATCTCCTTTTGTATTTCCAAATCAATGATGTGCGTTTCAATAGAATGTTCAATCAAAAGCTGAGGATTTCCATTCAGGTATCGCATCCTCGCCTCATCCCTCAAATTTCTCTTGTAGTAACTTATAGATTTGTTCTTTACCACTCTCATCAGATAATATTGTATGGACTTATCATGATGCTGGCTTAGCCACTTGCGCCTTTCCCAGACATAGACAAATGTCTCCTGTACGATATCCTTGGAAACTTCCGCATTCCTGGTGAAGGTTTTTGAAATACGCAGGAGGTTTTGGTAGTAGGCGTTGTACAAAAACTCCAATGCCTTTCCGGGAAGGGAAAGCAACAGTCTTCTAAATCGTTCATTATCAATGGAGTCAGGCATTCTTGAACGATTGGGGAGTCAACCTACAAGGGATTTATATCATGGCACATAGTTAACCAGGTCAAGGTTGATTCTGCCTGAGCACCGATCTAATCCCAATATAAAAAACTTCTTTTGTCGATTACGGAACATCTTGTCAAAACCTGTTCAAAAACTTCCCGGATAAATATGCTTTAATGGAAATCAGCATTGATCAAATCGGATTTGGTGAAGGATGTCGCACTTAAGTTTTACTTCACCGAGGGCTTTACTTCATCGAGGGTACCAAGTTCTGAAATACGATATGGTACCCGAACAGGTACCCATCTGGCAGTGTTCCGCAGGGACACTTGTGCACTCTCACGGATCATATTTCTTGCTCATGACTTATTCGATTAAAGAACATTATCCGCAAAAATCATAAATGCGAAAAAGTAAATTGTGTTGGTGTAAAACTGTTTTCCTGATTATTATCGAGCAGCACAAATCTTAAGCCTTGAAGCATGATAGGTCCAAGTCTCACAGTCCACAAGGCCCGTGCTCAAGATTTGAACCAGGCGCGCTGTTTTTTTTGGAAGACGTGCACCTTTGATGCATTCCGTCTTTAGATGAAATCTTTGCTAAAATGAAGTCTGAATTGAAAAGGGAATAAAATGCGCAAACAGTCATTTTTAGATTTTCAATTCAAACAATGCCAAGTCTTAAACTTGGCTTTGTTTTTAGACTGTAAGCCTGATTCAAAATAAGGAAATGAAAACACTCGAAAACTATCTTTACAGATTTTGCAATTCATTGTCCACTGCTCCTCAGTTCGGTTCCTATCCTTGCTTAGAATTGTAACTGAATAACTCCCCCTTTTTACGACCAAAAGAATTGCTTGCCTATAACGTTCGTCATTATGAACGTTATGGAATCCAAGAAACCACCGCCCCCCGTTGGTGTTCGCGCAGGTCACGCACGTGGGTGACACAAACGCGCCGATATACGAGCATTGATGCGGCGGCCATATCTAAGCGTGCGTTAAGATGAATCCGGGATCTATCCTCAGTTTTTTATGGACAGCCTTCAGAAATGCGACATCCGGCTCACGTTTACCCGACAAGATCTGTGAAAGCTTTGGAGCTCCAATGCCCAACGTCCTGGCTAGGTCGGCTTGTGTCCACTTGCGTTCCATCCTTTTGAACTCAACGGCTTCCTTCAGGGTCTTTGGCCTGATCGGCATTAACTCCAGGACATTGTCTTCATAGGCCTCGGCAATTTTTGAAAGATCGGCCAGCATGCCTGCCTCAGCCTTATCAAGTTTATGGAGGCCGCCGATTTTTGTCGCCTTATCCAACAAACCCTCAATCGTCTTCATCACTGCCTCGTACTGTTTCTCGGTTTTGATTTTAGTCATCATACTCCAAGGTTTTAGATAGTTGAACAATCAATTTTATCATACTTTGTATGGGTGTCCACAAAGCGTATATACATCGTTCTTACGTCAAAAAATATCATCGCCACAAGCCTGTATTTATTCCCTTTGATGTCAAAAACATATCGGTCGTTGCCTACGTAATCAACCGAATTGAATGTTTTCTTAACATCCTGAAAGGTAGCCCAGTCGGCTGCTTTTGTTTTTTCCCACCATTCGTTCAGCGGCTCAATGGCGTCAGTGTGTTTTTTGCCGAATTCCGCCAGTATTGCCTTGGATATAACTACTATTCAATTCATGAAGTTTCAAAAATAGAAATAATATTTCATTTTATGAAATACCCTAAAAGGACGTTTAAGACCTGAACCCTGTATGCCTGGGAAATTCCCCAGCCTCGAGGCGTGAAAAAATTGCCCCGGATTTGTTAAATCCCCGCCCCGTGTTGATGTTCGCGCAGGTCAAGCGCGTGGGTGACACCAACGCGCCGATATACGATCACTGATGCGGTGGGGGTCATTAACCCTATTCATCACCTCAAGCGCCCTTCAGTGTTGCGGAAGGTTGCGGTGGAAGAGCTATCGCAATGACCCATAAGTTAAAATCAAGTATTGCATATAAATTGATAAAAAGCTACTTTTACAAACTCCATACTTAACTCGTAATGCAATGCGTAAGGATAGAATTAATCCCTATAGGAAACTTGAAGAGGCGAGAAAGTCAAAAGTTATAGTCTATTCAAATAGAGGAGCCACTTTGGCCTGATGGAGTATCTTGGGAATGAATGTAACTGAGGCATTAAAGAACATTTATTTGAAACTTGCTGATCATATTCATCCCCAATCCATATGAAATCACTATTTACCTTATCCTGTTTTCTGTTGGCC
>JANYKP010000001.1 GCA_025358195.1 Cyclobacteriaceae bacterium | reverse complement strand
TGTGCCTTGCTTGGTATTGTCTTTTCAGTCGCGGCAATTGTTACTACCGGATATGTTTCCGTTGGTTTCATCGCGGCGTTGGGACTTGCCAATTCCCTGATGTGGCCGGCCATTTTCCCGTTGGCCATCACCGGGCTGGGCAAGTTTACCAAGATAGGCTCTGCTCTATTGATCATGGCAATTGCTGGCGGGGCCATCTTGCCATTAATGTACGGCAGACTTTCAGAACTTTGGAACTCACAGCAGGCGTACTGGATCATGGTGCCTTGTTATTTTTTTATTCTTTATTATGCTACCAAAGGATATAAGGCGGGAAAAACAATTTAATTAGTGAACACTTCTTTACCAGTCCTTCTTCTTATTTTAATCAGCGTCAGCTCATCCGGTCAATACTACCGGGCAACGGATCTGACAGCGGAGAACCTTTTCACCGAAAATATCGAAGGTCCCAATACAGATAAGGAGGGCAATCTTTTTGTCGTCAATTTCAAAAAAAACGGGACCGTTGGTTTAGTGCATCCGAATGGGGAGGCGGAATTGTTCGTGACCTTGCCGGAAGGAAGCGTTGCCAACGCCATCATGTTTGACGCGAAGGGGAATTTCCTTCTGGCGGACTACACCGGGCACAACATTTTGAAAGTGGATCAAAAAACGAAGGCCATTTCAGTTTATACTCATAGTGATCAGTTTAATCAGCCCAATGATTTGTGCATCAACCACAAGGGGCAGCTATTCGCTTCTGACCCCAACTGGAAAGCGGGCACCGGCAAGTTATGGAGAATTGACGTGGACGGACGCGCTGTCCTGCTTAGCAATCAAATGGGCACTACGAATGGGATAGAACTTAGCCCAGATGAAAACATCTTGTATGTCAATGAAAGTGTGCAGCGAAAAATATGGGCCTTTGATATAGATGCGGTTGGGGCCCTTTCCGGAAAAAGACTTTTTTTTGAATTCAGTGATTTTGGTTTAGATGGAATGAAATGTGACATGAAAGGAAACTTGTATGTCACCCGGCATGGGAAAGGAACGGTTGCCATTCTCTCATCAAAAGGAAAACTTCTCAGGGAGGTAACGCTAAAAGGCAAAAAACCAAGCAATATTACCTTTGGCGGGCGCGATTCAAAAACATGCTATGTGACACTTCAAGACAGGGGCTGTGTGGAAATATTCCGTTCAAAGATATCCGGGAAAAATTTGAACCGCTGAGACGCAGGGTGTACGACAGTTTTGCAGCCCGAAGAGCGAATCAGAAGCATGGTCACGAAGAACACAACAAAACCACTACGAGCACTACGAAATCAAGGTCCGGCGGATCAATGGCAGGATTAATCAAAATATTTATTCATTTCCTGCGCCAACTTCTTTTCACGTGTGGAAAAATCACCTCGCAATAATTCATACGTGATCTCCCTTTTGTCCAATTCATTTTTGAATACATTAAACATCTCCTCCCGCCGGTCACTAAGGTCCCGCAGTCCATCGGCCACCCAGGGTACATCGGTATCAAACAAAAAATACCGGTCGTAGGTTATCTTTTTTTCCAATTCAAAAAGTACGGACGGAACTTTCTTTAAATAATGACGGCAATAGATCTGCGTCGTGATCAGGTCCGTGTCGCAAAATAAAAGTTTATTGGCCACTTTTGATCTTTCCAACACACGTTGCGTTTGAGCGTGACCAATTCTGATAATATCCTCCAGGGTAAAATTATTGGAAGTAATGAATTCCCGTGAAACCTCCGGGACAAATTCGGTCTCATAGATCGCCGCCATGCGCTTTGCCAACGTCGATTTTCCTGTACTTTCAGGTCCATAGAAACAGATCTTCTTGACAAAGTAAGACCGGGCCGAAGCTGCGATGAAATCCCAGTACGTAAGAGACCGTTCAAGAATCATGGTGGAAGAAATCGGGAATTTCTTTCTTCCCTGATCAAATGAAATATGTGGGACTCCGAGACTTTCGGCGAGTTGAACTCCATACTCTTCCGAACTAAATACTACATCAATCGGAGAAAATCGCTTTTTCAAAAATGCGATCCAACGAGGAATCCGCTGCCCTAAGGTTGCGGATTCATCGTCAAAATCATCCAGTGATAACGCTGGTTGTATCGCAGGATGATCCTTAAACTCCTCTCTTATCCATTCAAACCGAAGCGGACCCGGAATGGGATCCTCCGGCCTATACGTCATGGACACAATAAGTTCATCGCATTGGCTGGCTGCAAAATGAATGAGAGCGATATGGCCTGCATGCAGCGGCATAAACTTGCCAATAACCAACCCGCGCTTCATTGTATGTACGTTTTAAACTCTGCCCGCCAGCGCCAAAAACCAAACGCTGCAATGAGACAGAAGGCAAAGTATTCCATGCCTACCAATACGATTCCCTTTGTGAAATAAAGGTACGTAGCCACCACATCCGCCAGTAACCATGCCAGCCAACATTCAATTTTCTTCTGCACCATCAGGTAGGTAGCAATAATGCTGACAACGGTGACAAAGGAATCCAAGTATGGAAAGGCACTTGGTAAGGAAAAGATTTTTGGAAATAGCTCATTCAAATTGCCTGCAAAGGAGCCAAATGCAACTGTGCCCGCCATGGTGATCACAAAAAAAGCAACCAACCCGTTCCTCGGCATCCAACTCACCCGCAGCTCATTTTTTCGGTCCTCCTCACCGGGTTGAGGATTCGTCCACCGCCACCAGCCCAGGAGATTAGTAATGAAAAAGAATATCTGCAAGAACATATCCGGGTACAACTGCACTTGATAGAATAAAAAGAATGACAGCGTCACATTGATGATGCCGATGGGCCAGCTCCAGATGTTCGCACGGGCTGAAAGCCAAACGGCAATTGCTCCCGCAGCAGTCCCAAAAAATTCGAGGTAACTCACTGGGTGGCCCAGTGCCGTAAAAAAAATGTTGTCAATGTCGAAGAACTTCATTTAGAGTAAGATAAGAGATACCTTGGCACTCACCAAAGTAAGTGGTGCATTTCAAAGTGTCGCGTTGGACTAAAGTCCATGTTGGTTGGACTTGATTAACCCCAGCCTTAAGGCTCTTGCCTATGCACACAAGTTAGCTTGATTTTAAATCTTGCAATTGCCCAAATTTATAATGCAAACCCATTTTTTCTAAACTTATCATGAATGAGTTTTCTCCGAATGACCAG
>JANYKP010000561.1 GCA_025358195.1 Cyclobacteriaceae bacterium | reverse complement strand
GCACCAAGTGCTGGAAATACTGAATGTCTTCTGCTGATAATATCTTGCTTACAGAGGCTATATCATCTGCGGTGGTCATCTTCACAATGTCAAGTTCTTGCTGGTAGGTAGGATAATCCAGGAAGATATTGAACATAAAACGATCGAGTTGGGCTTCGGGTAAGGGGTAGGTACCCTCCTGCTCGATTGGGTTTTGCGTGGCTAGCACAAAGAATGGCCGCGGCAATTCATAGCGTTGACCGGCAATCGTCACGGCATACTCCTGCATGGATTCCAACAACGCAGCCTGGGTCTTGGGAGGTGTGCGGTTAATCTCATCTGCCAATACGATGTTGGCAAAGACAGGACCTTTCACAAAATGAAAGTTGCGCTCTTTGTCCATTGTCTCCGCCCCTACAATATCCGACGGCATGAGGTCCGGCGTAAACTGAATGCGTTTGAATTGCAGATCAAGCGCATTGGCAATGGTTTGTACCAATAATGTTTTTGCCAGCCCCGGTACACCCACTAATAGTGAGTGACCCTGGCAGAAGATGCCCGTAAGCACCAAGCGGACCACATCGTCCTGCCCAATGATCACACGTGCGATTTCCGTTTTTAATTTTTTATAAGATTCTGCCAATGCTTTGGCGGCATCTACATCATTGGAAAATTTTTGCATTCGGTGTTATGTTACCTATCGGGGTTGAAAACCAATTGAGTCACGGGTGACTCTTTTTATAAATCTTATTCTAAAATATTGCAACTCTTGTAGGCAGGATCAAGTTTGATAAATACGTCCTGCCGCGCTTTCGTGAACCATTTATCCAACATCTTATCCTTCTTGTGCGCCAATGCGGCTGCCTGGATCCGGTGCCAATCTTCTTTCAGGTTAGCCTGGTGAGGCAAGAGACGTTTCTTGAAATACAAAATCCGAACCGCATCTTTTCCATCATCGGTACGATAGGTGATTGGCCTGCTAATCCTTCCTTCCTTCATACTGTCGATCGTGAAGTACACCACAGGATCCAGTTCCTTAATAGAAATCCGGGTTCCTCCATCCTGATCAGTAAAGAAGCCGCCAAAACCCTTTGATTTCTGGTCGTCTGAAAATTCCTTTGCTGCCTGTTCAAATTTGATACTGTCTTTCACAATTTTTCTTCTGAGGCTGTCAAGAAAACGTTCTGCACGAACAATGTCATCTTTTGAGGGGACTGCGGTGAGCAAAATTCCACGAGAGTTATATTCGTTACCCCTGCGGTCGATAAGCTGCATGATATGATAACCAAAGGGGGATTCAAAGGGTTGGGAAATTTCACCTTCCTTGATCTTAAAGGCCATAGCCTCGTAGGTAGGAACCATGGCGCCACGGCCCACGTAACCATACTCACCGTTATTATATTGTGCACTGGGATCTTCCGAGTATTTCTTTGCCAGTTCATTAAAATTCTCGCCTGCCAGAATACGATCGCGGATTTCGCTGAGGCGCCTTTTGGTCGCAAGTATTTGCGAAGGGCTGGGTTTTGCCACCTTCACGATTTCACCAACCTCGACGTCCGCCGAATAGAAAGGAAGACTATCGATTGGTATTTTGTTGAAAAACCGTTTCACTTCTGCAGGTGTGATGCTGAGGCCTTTGGTAATTTTTCGCTGCATTTCGTTACTCAGCATTTGTTCGCGGATTTGATCACGCAGCTCAAACCTGATTTGCTCTAATGTCTTGCCATACGTCCGCTCCAATTGCTCCGGTGAATTTCCAGAGTTTTGTAGGATCATATTCATACGTTGCTCGGTATTATTATCCACCTCCAGATCCGTCACAACAACCGAGTCGATCTCCGCTTTGGCTACCAATAGTTTGGTTATCACTAGTTGACTGAATAACCCGCACTTGGAGGCTTCCGAGGCGGTCCCTCCATTGGCTAAATAATTCTGATAGGCTCCCTCCAATTCGGATCGAAGCACAATGTAATTGTCAACCTTGGCGATGATCTTATCAGCCACAAAGCCTTTTGCCACTTGTGCCCGGCTGCCCTGCCATGCCCCTATCAGTAGGAGACTACTGATTAAATATCTCAAAATTCTTCTGTTTAACGGCATTTTCATATACTTCATCTTCCAACGCTCTTGCAAGTTCTACTTTTCTTTTATTTAAGAGAATATTTCGTATTCGTTCTTTCACGAATTCCAACGGTGAAACGTTGTCCGAAATTTTATAATCCTCCACTTTCAGGAAATACAAAAAATCAGCATCGTTGGTTTCATAAAAAGGGTTGGTTTTAAGAAACTGGATCTTGCTTGGTATCTCGGCCATCGGGGAGTTCACGACCAGCTTATCAAATTCTATCCAGGAGCTGTCACTCAGATGATAGGCCACTGAGAAACTCAGGCAGTATGATTTCAATTCATTTTGATCTTTCTCTTTTTTGGAAAAAATCATCTCTTTTACTTTGTTCGTGCGGGGGGCCGTTTTTGGTACTTTGATGTACGTGCCGCGCACAATGTTTTGTTTTAAAATGAAATTGTCAGAGTGTCCCTTATAATAGGTTTCAATTTCCTTTTCAGAAATGCTGTCGTTGAGGTGCTGTTGTATATAAAAATTCTGGTATTCATAACCGATGAGGCTGTAGCGATAGTCCAGTACTTTTCGTTCAACTTCGGCCTCATTGATATCAATGCGTTTCATGGCTTCACCGATAATAAGTTGTTTCCGGATCCAGCTGTTGATATAAGCAGTCGTGCGGGCTGCACTGTCATCGGCTGTTGAGTTTTGATCGACGATTCCTACCAGCTCGTCCTGATAGAGATACTTATCATTGACCCGGGCAACCGGTTTACGCGAAGGGATAGCAGCCGATTCCTCTTTTTTCATCCGAATGAGATCACAGCTTGCCACAATAATTGTAAGAAGCACGATGCCCGTCAGTCCAAACCTATAGTTATTGCTCCTGTTCACTTTTTAGCTAATTCCTTTAAAACGAATTTTTTGCTCTTGTTATTGATCTTTACAGAATATTTCTGTTTCAGCTGGGCGACCCATTCCTTTTCCAGCATCTCCTGATAGTCAGAGACAATCTGAGCGCGTGCTTCGTCAAAGCTTTTTATGCCTGGTGGTACTAAATTCTCGATCTCGACAAGATAATAGGTTTCGTCCACATCGACACTGTGCAAACCAATTGCCCAGGGCGACCTGTCTACCGCTTTACTTTCACCCCGCTCATAGTTACGCATAGGTTGGATGGAACTGAACTTTTTTAAATCACTACCCTTGATTGAGTCACCGGCGGCTACCTTTTTCTTTACTTCTTCGAAGAAATTTTTGTTCGTGGTGGTCAAAACCTTTGCACGAACCCGATCGCCCGCCTTATATTTCTCTTTGTTCTCATTGTAAAATTTTCGCAGTCCGACCGTATCCTCCGGTGCCTTATTCCACACTTCTTTCTCCATGATCGTAAAAAGAAGAATTCCCTCTTTATATTCCGTAAGCAAATTTCCAAAATCAGGATTTTCTGCCAGCAGTTTGGCCTCTTCAACTTCCGATAGTTTCTCTTCCAGGAACCGGTCATACAGCAGTGTCATAGCGGCCGCTGGTGAATCCGCGGAAGCAAGTTGATTTTTTCCAATGAATGAGATAAATTCACCGGCGGTGTAATTATGATGTTGAAGCGTGAAAATGGTTTTTGCCGTAACCAAATCATCTCCCTTCCATTTCCATTTTCCCTTTTGCAGGCTCGAGTCAGCATATGACATGATCTGCGTCTTTATCTCATTGGTTCCCAAAAAGCCAAACTGAATCTTTTTTGCTTCCAAGAGCTTACGATCAGCTATCTGCAGTCGCTCGTCATGGGCTACTTTTCGCTTGAGTGCAATTTCCACCTCTTTGAATGGGGGAATGGGGATCTTTTTATTCAACCGTACAATGTGCCATCCGTACGTCGATTGAAAAGGATCTGAAATTTCACCGGGTTCTTTCAGCGAAAAGGCCACTGCCTCAAACTCCGGTACACCCGCCAAGGCACGCACACCAAAAGGTCGCAATTTACCCCCCGTGTCTTTGGTAGCTGGATCTTCCGAATATTCCTTACAAAGTTCCTCCCAACTTCTGCCGCCCTGCAACTGGTCATAGATTTCAAGAATTTTGTTCTTCACTTTGCCGCCATCACCGGTACCTGTTCGTAGAATAATGTGTGCCACTTCTACCTCTCCGCGTGCCGCCTTACGGTCCTTGACCTTCACCAGATGGTAACCGAATCGCGTACGAATCGGTTTTGAAATCTCTCCAACGGTTAACTTGTATGCAGCTTGTTCAAACGGATATACCATTTGCAGGGCAGTAAAATAACCCAGGTTGCCTCCGTTTGATTTGACAGATGGGTCGTCCGAAACTTCCCGCGCAACTTTCTCAAAATCCTCACCACCCAAAATCCTTTCGTGGGCCGCGACGATTTTGTTGTAGGCAATCAATGTGTCGGCTGGAGTAGCCTCCGGTTTTATCGTGATCAAGATATGGGAAGCTTTCACTTCCTCCTTCAATCGTTGATAGGCTTCTTTTGTCAGTCGATCGAGCTCATCTTTTTCAGCAACATAGGGTTTTTTAAGTTCGTCCCGGTAGGTTTTAAATTCCTTCCTAAACACCTCGGTTGTGTCAAGTCCGCGGGATTTGGCTTCAGCGACTTTTAATTTGAAGTTGGTGAACAGGTCAAGGTATTCATTGATCTTTTGATCCGTAAAATCTTCGGGCTTTAGATGGTTCTTTTTATAGAGATAAATGAATTCGTTGGTGTAAACAGGTTTCTCATTTATCAAAAAAAGAATGCGCGGTTTATGGCCTTGACCCCAGGCGCGACCAGCCAGAACCAACAACACTATGAATAAGCCTTTTTGCACGATTTCTGGTTATTAAAACGTGCAAAAATACGAGGTGCGGCCGTATAGCCAAAAAGATACTTATTTGATCGTTTTCGTGAGCCGGCACACGTTCCGGCCGTTAAGGGTCGTGTAGATCACCTCATCCATGATCGATTTCACAAGACGGATACCCAGTCCGCCCTTCCGTTTTTCATGCACGAGGTTGTCGATATTGGGTTCACGAAATCGGTTGATATCAAACATCTCACCGTCGTCCATGATTTCAAATATAACTTTCCCTTTTTGAGCTACCTCAATGTGCATTTCCAGGTGATGGTCGGGATTGCAATGATGAGCATGGATCATGAGATTCGAGCACATCTCATCGAGCGCTAAGATAATTTCATTTAAGACGACATCAGATGCAACATGGCTCCGCAGCGACTTCCGGATGAAGTCACGCACGCCCTTTAGGTTCTCCAGGCTACAGCCGATGTTATACTGATAACTCATTTAATAATTTCTTTGCTTCCTGTTTGTTGCTACTGATATGGAGCAAATCCGCTAAACCAAGTATTTGAAAGGTATTGGCCACTTTTTCTTTCATACCAAACAGCACCATCCTGATATTCTTGTCCCGAAACTCTTCTATGTACGACATAAAGACACCCAGTCCAGCAGAAGAGATATATTCCAGCGCGCTACAATCCACCAGAATTTTGGTTGAACCCTCACCTACGCTCTTCGCAATAGCAAGGTCTAATTCGATGGAGGAACTGGCGTCAATCTCGCCCACGACCGCCAGAATGTCGGCTCCGTCTTCCAGTAATCGCTTGATGTGGACCATATGTTTTAAACGTATTAGTTTTTTTTATGTTTTTTAACTGAACTTCACAATCATGGTTGTGTAGTCATCATCTATTTCTTCTGTTCCTGTGTATTCATAAAGTTTTTTAATCAAATGTTCCTGAATCTCTTTTGGTCGGCGAATAACCACTTCGGCAATCGTCTTCTTTAAAAGATCCAATCCAAACTCTTCTCCCCGAGGGCTCTTTGCTTCTGTAATGCCGTCGGTAAAAAGTACGAGAATGTCTCCAGTGGCATATGGAAGTGTGTTTGTCTCTACGAAGTTGCAGTAATCTTTGCCTTTCACCATTCCAAGCGCCGCGCCTTTGTCAATGAGATAATCTGCTTTCCGGGAGGCCGCGCGGTAAATCAGTACGGGGCAGTGTCCGGCCCGCGAATAGTAAATCATTTTTTCTTTAGAGTCTACAACAAAATAGGTCGCCGAAATGAAGGACCCTCGTTCAAGGCAATATCTAAGTGCTTGATTTGCACGCATCATAAATACTTTTGGCTCCAATGCCTCCTGAGCAAGGCTATGAAAAATTCCTTTCATCTGCGACATGTGAAAGGCAGCCGTTGTGCCTTTGCCTGATACATCTGCTATAATCAAGCCTACCTGATGGTCATTGATTCGAAGCGTATCATAATAATCACCCCCCACTTCATCAGCCGATTCC
>JANYKP010000547.1 GCA_025358195.1 Cyclobacteriaceae bacterium | reverse complement strand
AGAATATGATGCAGGGGTTCTGACTGACGCAAAAGAAACAGCGCAGTATTTTGAAGCGATTTGCCATTACAGCACTAATTTTAAGGCGGCTTCAAATTGGGTAATGGGTCCGGTGAAATCATACATGAATGAGCACAAGGTTGAAATGAATCAATTTCCGGTAACTGCTGCGAGGTTGGCCGAGCTGATCTCGCTGATTGATGAAGGGAAAGTCAATTTTGCGGTTGCCTCCCAGAAATTATTTCCCGAAGTGTTAAAGAACCCTCAGCGGTCACCATTGGAAATTGCCCTGGCTTTAAATTTGATCCAGGACAGCAACATGACCTCCATTTTGCCAATTGTGGAAGAGGTGATCAGGGAATTTCCGTTGAAAGTGGAAGCCTATAAAAATGGCAAGAAAGGGATTATCAGTATGTTTATGGGCGAAGTGATGAAACGAAGTAAAGGCAAAGCAGACCCGAAAGTGGCAACAGAGTTATTGGAGAAAAAATTAAGCGAACAATGAGACAAGGTAAACTGCTAATAGTGTTTGTTTCGGTGATGATGATCACCTGTACAAGTCCCAAGAAGGAAGCACCGGGCTGGGACATCACCATCAATGGAAAAGTAGGCTTCCCTCAGGCGGGCACGATCTCGCTGACGGAGATTCGGCAGGACAATCAGAAACCATGGGAAGACACGATCCAACTAAAAGGCAATTACACCTTTGAGAAGAAGATTAGGATCACGGAGCCTGGTTATTACCGACTCAGTTTTTATGGAAAGCAGTTTGTTAATTTAATCATTGATAAAAGTAACCTGGAAGTCAATGCCGACGGCAATAACCCGTCCGGATTTGCCGAGGTAAAAGGCTCGCCGGATATCGATCTCATTCTGCAGGTCCAAAAAATGATTCAGGACGCGCAGACCACCGATGAAATGCAGACCTTCCAGAGCGATTTTGAAGTGGCAGTGAGTCAGAAGAACGAGAAAAAGATTTCCGAGCTCCAGCAAAAATATCTGGAGGTCATGGACAAGGGCTACGCTAAAGTGGCTGACCTGCTCCGCAAACAACCACCTTCCCTGGGATTGGCTAACCTCCTGCAAAACAACAGTCCGTTGGACAAGGATAAATATTTTTCCGTGTATATCGAGTCGGCAGACAAGTTCAAGAGCGCCTGGCCAGACAATTATTACTCAAAGGAATTTGTACAGTTTGTCGATCGACTGAGGAAGACCGCCGTGGGACAACCTGCTCCGGAGATTTCGCTACCGGATCCAAACGGAAAAATCATATCCCTTTCTTCATTTAAAGGAAAGTATGTGCTCGTGGACTTTTGGGCGAAATGGTGCGGACCGTGCCGGCAGGAAAACCCAAATGTGGTGAAGGCCTATCATCAGTTTAAAGCCAAAGGGTTCGACATCCTTGGCGTATCACTCGATCGAACGAAGGAAGACTGGGTCCAGGCGATTCAGAAGGATGGATTAGTGTGGAATCATGTTTCTGATTTGAAATATTTCGATTCCCAGGCGGCCAAAGATTATAATATCAATGCCATTCCATTTTCAATACTCGTTGATCCGAAGGGGATCATTGTGGCTAAGAATTTGCGGGGTAGCCAATTGCAAAAAAAGCTGGCGGAGGTTTTAAATGTGAAATCGAAGAAATGATATAGGAGTCGTTATCCGTGGCCAATAATAGATTTTTAACAGCCACCGATTGCACTGATTACCACAGAAAAACTTGGCATGCAAGATCGATCAGTCTGTGGTTTTCCTGAGATCTTTCAGAGAGAAGTAAATAGGCAACGCAATTTTTTGTCTTACTACCTTCCCATGGTGGATAGCGGGATCCCAAGTGCCTCCTACCTGTAACAAGACCCGAATTGCTTCCGCATCCAGGTATTCGTCCCTTCCCTTGATGACCTGGACATCCGAAATACTTCCATCTGTCTCTACTACAAATTCAAGTAGGACCCTGCCCTCCGTTCCAAGGATTCTCGATTCCTCGGGATACGTGAGGACCTGGCTAATGCGCTCATAAAATTGGTTGATTCCTAGAACGGGCGACGCTGGTTCATCAACCTGCGTGTAGATTTCCTTTTCATTTTTAGGCAGTGAGGCACGACGTATTTTTCGATCAGTCAATTCGACAATCACAAAGTCCCGGTGTATCATTGTTTCATTTGAATCTCCTTCAAATAAGGAGAATGATTGAAATATGCCAACATCTTTCCTTTTCCAGATTTGTTTTAAAGTCTCATTTCCCTCTGCAGTTCGTTCGATGACAACAAACTTGCTTGTAGGATAAATTTGTTGGAGTTCCACCAACCTCGCTCTTACAACTT
>JANYKP010000546.1 GCA_025358195.1 Cyclobacteriaceae bacterium | reverse complement strand
AAGTTGTAATACTTAATCAGTTGTAATATCTAATAAGTAGTAAAATGATTTCATACTAGCTACCTCATTTTGGCTAAAGCCCTTTTAATTTTGTTACATGTAACCCCAGCCTTAAGGCCGGCGTTACATAATTTCCACATGGCTTTAGTTCAGCCTATACTCTCAACAATCAAAATCAAATCGTCATTGCATAAAATTCGCGCTACGGTTTCGAGAAAATGGTAGCAAGCTTTGTCTTTGTTAACATCTTCTGTCCCGTCCTGCCCGATGCAATCAAACGGTCATTCACACGGGCTTCAATACTACACACAAATTCACGACCAGTACTGTCTTCAACGGTCGCTGTAAAAACAATTTCCTCACCAACAAACGCCGGGCCTCTGTGATCAATGTGCAGAAACGTCCCCACTCCTTCTTCGTCCGCTTCTTTCATCTCCAGAAAAAACAAGCGCGAAGACCATTCAAAGTCACGTGCCAGGGCAAAGGTAGAACAAACAGGATGCAAAAGTTCACCGTGAAAAATGGCCTGATCAGCTGTTGTCACCTTTCTCCGATAGACTTTGGCATCTCCTGGTGCAAAAATATTTTTCATTAGCCTTCAGAATCAAAATTCAAATTGGGCAACGGTGCACAATCCATTCCCGCAAAATCTCCTTTCAAATATTTGAAGTGCGCTGCCATCGCAATCATCGCCGCATTGTCTGTGCAATATTGGAATTCCGGTATAAATGTTTGCCATCCCAGCATCTTTCCCCTGCGCGCCAATTCCATTCGTAACCCCGTGTTGGCTGATACGCCACCCGCAATGGCAATCTGTTTTATTCCAGTTTGAACGCTAGCCTTTTCCAAACGATTCATCAACATTCCCACAAGTTTATACTGAAGGCTGGCACAAATGTCTTTAAGATTATTCTCTATAAACCCCGGATCCTTCTCCTTGTTATCGCGGATGAAATACAAAAAGGCCGTCTTGATTCCACTGAAAGAAAAATCCAGTGCGGGCATGTCGGTGTCGGGAAACTTGAATTTATTGGGATTACCTTCCGCTGCATAGCGATCAATCAGCGGGCCGCCCGGATAGGGCAAGTCCATAATTTTGGCAGCCTTGTCAAATGCCTCACCCACCGCATCATCTTGTGTTTGACCGATGATGTCCATCTCAAGATAATCGCGGACTACTACCAACTGCGTGTGCCCTCCGCTCACCGTCAGGCACAGGAATGGAAATGAGGGTTTTACAGTATCCTGACCTGTAGGAATAAAGTGCGCCAAAATGTGCGCCTGCATATGATTCACTTCAATTAAAGGTATGTCGAGCGACACAGCCATGCCTTTTGCAAACGAGACACCCACCAACAAGGAACCCATAAGTCCGGGGCCGCGTGTGAAGGCAATGGCATCCAGATTTTCATTCACAATGTTTGCGAGGTGCATGGCCTCTTCCACTACATCTACGATTTGTCGTTGGTGTGCACGGGATGCCAATTCAGGCACAACACCACCGTATTTGTGGTGCTCATTTTGCGAGGCAACAATATTATTGAGTACCTTGCCGTTGCTTATTACAGCAGCGGACGTCTCGTCACACGAGGACTCTATGGCAAGGATGGTTGGCCGCATATTCAGCTAAATGAAATGGCAAGTTATTAAATTTCGGGTTCTGAAATGGCTGAAGCGAATTGTCGTCTACGGTTTTTTTGCGACGGTGGCTTTTACGATTATCGGCTTCATCATCCTTCAAATTCCTTCCGTCCAAAAGAGTTTAATTAGCCGAATCACCGGCGGCTTTTCCAAAGTCTCCGGCTTTGATATTAAGTTCGAGCGGTTTTACATACTCTGGTATGACCGTCTGGAGATTACCGGACTGGAAATCACGGATCCTCAACACAACTCCATGATTGAGGCAGGGGAACTGTTCGTAAATTTTAGTTTTGCCAGTGTCTATAAAAACAAAGACATCAACCTGGATGCTGTATCACTGAAAGGTGGAATTGTAAACCTGGTAACGATTCCTGATTCGGATTCTACCAAAGATCTAAACATCAATATTTTTATTGCCGAGATCAATAAACAACTCTCCTCCGGCAAACGAGGCGGTAGGAGCCCAAAGATAAAGATTGGTGAGGTGCTGGTGGAGCAATCCATGTTTTCCATGAATCAAACTGACCAGGACTCCATCGGAACCGGTTTTGACTTCAACCACTTCCGGGTTGCTCTTGACGAAGGTAACCTAAATAACTTTAAAGTCGTTGGTGATACCATTGAGTTTCAGGTGGAGTCGTTGCTGATAAAAGATCAAAAGACACAGCTAACGGTTAAAGAACTCAGCACATTCTTTCGTATCAGTCAATCGTCAATGGAATTCCAGGGGCTGAATCTGAACTTTAACAAAAGTCATGTTACCGACACAATCATCTTCACCTATAAAAGCCAAGCCGATCTGAATGATTTCAACAGCAAAGTAACGATCCACGCCAGTCTGAAGGATACCAAGCTGTACCCGGAGGATATCTCGCTCTTCACATCAGGCCTGGAAAAATGGAAAGAACCCGTGCTGGTGAGTGGACGCTTCAACGGAAAAGTCAACCACTTCATTTTTAATCCAATGGAAATTACAATCGGTACCTCCACGATTCGCGGAAGTCTTGAAATGGACGGACTCCCTTCTGTCAAAGAAACATTCATTCATGCGAAACTGCGTCCATCCACCGTATTTGCCCGTGACCTCGATTTCATAATTCCTGAAAATGTTGCAAGCAGTCTGGATATACTGAAAAATATTCAACTCAAAGGTAATTTCATTGGCTTTGTCAATGACTTTGTAGCCGACGGAGACTTCGTTACGAATTTCGGACAAATGCAATCTGATATCAATTACAAAATCGCCGAGAATAATATTGGTCAAAGTTCGTACAGCGGGAAATTAAAATTAGTCAACTTTGAATTGGGACGATTTCTCAAAGACACCATAAATTTTCAAAAGGTAAATATGAGCGGCCAAATCAAAGGACAAGGATTTACCAGAGAAGCGGCTGACTTCAAATTGATAGGCGATATTGCATCGATTGGCCTGCGGGGGTACAACTATTCAAACATTCATTCCAACGCGCGGTTTGCGAAACAATTTTTCAATGGCGCGTTGGACATCAACGATCCTAATTTACAGTTTACGATGACCGGCTCCATCGACCTGCGTCATGGCACAGACTTAATCAAACTACACGCCAATCTTGATACAGCCTTTCTCCATAAACTCAAATTATCAAAAGAAGAAATATTTCTTCAGTCCTATGTAGATATTGATAGCCGGGGGCTCACTCTTGATTCGATCGTCGGTACGGCTTTATTCAAAAAAACATTTGTACAGTACCGGGATGATTCCATCCATGTTGATTCAATCCACCTAATCTCAGAAAATGAAAAAGGTATCCGGTTGCTGACACTCCGCAGCTCGATTGCTGATCTATCGCTTACGGGGGACTTTTATTATTCATCCCTCTTCAATGACATTCAAAAACTCGTTAACGAATTTGCTTTGAATATACAAAATGACCCAGCTACTATTCAACAGTATTATGAATCCAAGCGGAAGACCGACCAGGCGTACAAAGCTGTCATTAAAGCTGACCTCCACAATATTGATCCGATTTTCAGAGTGTTTAATATGGATGTACATACGTCCAGGGAAACACTTGTTCAGGGAGAATTCTCAAACAACACCACGTCCAATCTGCATGTGTTTACGAATATCGATTCACTTCTTATCAACGGTCAGACATTCACAGGAAATGAAATTGAATTTAACGGTTCTAAAGTGCGGGATAGCACACAAGTACTGGCACAACTCACCATCAACTCATCCAATCAGCAACTAAACAAAACAGTCAATACCAAAAATCTTTTTATAGAAGGCATCTGGAACAAGGACCATATTGACTTCGGTGTGGATGTTGATCAGGAAGGGTATGACAACGCTGTCCGTCTCCGGTCTGAAATCGATTTTCTGAAAGACAGTACAAAAATTAAAATCCTCCCATCCGTGATCAAAATACTCGGAGACACGTGGTCGATCAGCAAAAACAATTACACACTCTTGAAGGGACCTGAATGGAGCATCCATCATCTGGGCATCGCTCACGAAAACCAATCCATACGCATTAATGGACTTGTCTCACACGACCCCAGCAAGATTCTTTACATTAATATCAGCAACTTCGATCTCTCCTTCATCAACTTCTTCAGCTCTGAAAAATTCAAAGGTCGGTTGAATGCGGAATTCAGGCAACGTGATTTGTACACTAGTGTATTCATCGAAAACATTCTGACCATTGATTCTCTGACAATCAATAACTTTCTGGTAGGTGAAGTACAAGGGAACAACACCCGCGACCCGGTAAGTGATCGTTTCAATATTGACTTAACGGTAGACCGGCTCAAGAACAGGATTGTCGATATAAAAGGGTATTATGATCCAAGAGATAAAAACAACCCGCTTCACACAAAGGCTATCCTGGAAAAAGCGAATCTTAAACTGATAGAACCCGTGGTCAAAGACCTGTTCTCCCAATTGGATGGTACACTGACGGGCGTCTATGACATTCAAGGCACCTTCACAAAACCGAATATTACGGGAGAAGCAAAAATCAAGGACGGTCAACTTATGATCAACTATCTAAAAACCCTCTACAAGGTCACTGGAACACTGGGCATCACGCATGACCAAATTCAATTTAACAATTTTGAATTAATCGATGCTTTTAAGAATAAGGGAAAACTGGAAGGCTACATTGCTCACCGAAGTTTTTCCAGGATGCGATTAAACCTGAATGCCTCTTTTACAAATTTTCAACTTCTCAATACTACACCCAAGGACAATAGTTTGTTTTACGGTTTGGCCTATGGCACCGGAACATTGAATATTCTGGGCCCAGCCTCCAATCTCAGGATTTCATCAAGTGTTCGCACAAATAAAAATACCCGGCTCTCCATACCGGTGGGTGGCACTGCTTCCCTGGAGAAAAAGGATTTTATTCAATTTTCAAATTTCACCGATAGCCTGAAGAAGAAAATAGTGAAGAAGCAGCTTAACAAACGCGAACTTTCCGGAATAACCCTCAACCTGGATATCGACGTGACGCCAGACGCCTACACGGAAATTATCTTCGACATCAAATCGGGAGACATTATCCGTGGAAGAGGTCGCGGCGACATTAACCTACAGATCGATACGAAAGGTGATTTTAATATGTTTGGTCTGATCGAATTTACGGAGGGGGCTTACAACTTTACACTCTATGACATTATCAACAAGGAATTCACGATCAAACCTGGAAGCCGCATAACTTGGTTTGGCGACCCCTACGAAGGGAACCTCAACATTACGGCAAGCTACCGGCAGCTCACCTCGATGGGACCGATCCTCCCTGACCAGACCTTGATCAATGACCCTAACATCCGCAGAAAATATCCGGTAGAAGTATTGTTGAAACTGGATGGTCCGATGTTGTCACCTCAAATCAATTTTGACATCTCGGCTATCAACCTGCCCGACAATATAAATGTCACGAGCGAAGGCAAGAATAGATTGGTGCCCTTGAAGTTCGAATTCAATGCCTTCAAAGCAAAACTCGACGAACAAGAAATGAAGCGCCAGGTATTTAGTCTCATTATCCTTCGAAAATTTTCTCCTCCGGATGCCTTTGCTACCGGTGGTTCACTCTATAACAGTGTGAGTGAGCTTCTTTCGAATCAGTTAAGCTATTGGCTTAGCCAGGTCGATCAAAATCTTGAAATTGACCTCGACTTAGGCACACTGGACCAGGAGGCATTCAACACATTCCAGCTTCGTCTCTCCTATTCATTTCTGAACGGCCGTTTACGAGTGACGCGCGATGGCAGTTTTGGTAATCAATATAATAATAACCGTTCTGAGCTTTCTACCATTGCCGGTGACTGGACTGTCGATTATCTTCTTACGCCCGATGGAAAGTTTAAAGTAAAGATGTTCAGCCGATCAAGTGTCAATCAGCTGCAAAGCTCACTGAATACGCAGACCGCCGCAGTTACGACAGGGGTCAGTCTTTTATATACTCAGAATTTTAATGAATTTAAAGATTTACTAAGATCTGCGAGAGAAAGACGAAGGAAAGAGCTCGAGAAAAATCCTCCTCAAGAAGAAACGGATGAGAATAAAGGAATTCATTAGCAATTTCGTTAAAAGCTTCTCTCCTACCAGCTTAAACTCTCCCCGTGTAAAAGGTGCGCTACTGTTTTCAGCAGGAACATACACCTTGATTATTGCGTCGCTAGGTTACGCCTGGTATTCTCGTCAATGGGTTTCTGGATTTCATTTTTTTAATGATGCGGCTGAATGGAAGCAAATGGACAAGTTCGCCCACTTCTTTTGGGCCTTCCAGGTCAGCGCCCTTGCAACACGAT
>JANYKP010000537.1 GCA_025358195.1 Cyclobacteriaceae bacterium | reverse complement strand
AGCGATCTGGGGAAGGTGGCTGATGGCAATTAATTGATGACGTTGCGCCATAGCCTTCATCATTTTTCCAAGCTGCATAGCAATTTCACCGGAGACTCCGGTGTCGATTTCATCCAGAACCAGCGTAGGCAAGGCTGTTTTTTCAGCCATGATATATTTGACACAAAACATCAGCCTGGAAAACTCACCACCCGAAGCAACATCCTCGAGTGCGCGGGGTGCTATTCCCTTGTTTGCACTGAATAGTATTTCGACCTGGTCAACGCCTGTAAACCCTGGCTCAATTTTTTTTGATTCAATTTTAAGATTTGCATCCGGTATGCCCAGATCACGCAGTAATTTCATCAACTGTCGGACTAGTGGAGCAAAAGCTTTTTCTCGCGCAGCTGAAAGTTTTTCGGCATGTTGGAAAAGTTGCATTTTAGCTTCTTCAAATCCGTGCTTAGCGGCGACCAGGTCATCATCTAAATTAATGGTCTTTTGTGCTTGCTGTTCCAGGTTCTCTTGTAAGTGGAGCAATCCACGTATCTCATGAATGCGGTGCTTTTGCATGAGGCCGAATATCAGATCGAGTCGGGCCTGCAATTCTTTGGTTTTTCCTGGATCGAACTCAATCTGGTCTTCTTCCCGTTCTATTTCATTGAGTATATCATTGAGTTCTATGCGAAGACTGTCAAGGCGCTGTGCTATTTGTTCATACTGATTTGAATACGATCGTACCGGCTGGAGCAAGCTTACGGATTCTGAAAGCACCGACTGTACGGAGGACTCCGCCTGTCCCAAAATTTTGAGCAATTGGTTCAGACGTGTTTTGATGTCTTCTCCATGTTCGCTGATTTTAAGACTGGACTCCAGTTCTTCCTGTTCATTTTCGCGGAGGGACGCTTTTTGGAGTTCATCCAATTGAAATTTTATAAAGTCGTATTCGCTTTTCAGACGCCCTGACTCGGCCAAAAGCTCATCGTAATTCTTTTTTGAGTGAAGATATTTTTTCCATGCTTGTTGGTAATCGGAGAGAAGGGACATGTTGCCGGCGTAACTGTCGATCAACGATAGTTGAAAACGGTGGGTACCCAACTCAAGTGTTTCATGCTGGGAGTGAACATCCATTAAACGCGCCCCGACTTTTCGCATCACCTCAAGGGTGACCGGTGTATCATTAATAAATGCCCGGCTTTTGCCTCCCGGACTTATTTCCCGGCGGATGACGGTCTGGTCATTATAATCGAGGTCACATTCTTCAAAAAGGTTTTTGAGGCGGTAGGATGAGATATCAAATGTCCCCTCTGCGATGCATTTCTCAGATTCGTCCCAAAGAACCTTTGTATCCGCCCGGTTTCCAAGTAACAGGGCAATGGCACCCAGCATGATCGATTTTCCCGCACCGGTCTCACCGGTGATCACCGTCAGCATCTGCGATGGGCGTATCTCCAGGTGCCGGATCAGGGCGTAATTCCTTATGGTCAGCTGCACAAGCATATCTGACCAAAATTAACAAGGGATTTTAATTTGTAGCGATAATCTTTTGATAGATGTTCCGCTTGGGGTCAACGGCCGTCAGAATGTCGTAGGCTTCCCGCCGTACGTTTAGACTACCTTCCGAGAAAACATTCACTAGTTCATTGGCTTTCGAATCAAAAAATGTGATAACAAAGATGGCATTTGGATAAATCTGCCAGACGGTTCTGATATTCTTCAGCACCGATAAAATTATCTGCCGACTTTCTTCCGGTGTCTTATCGAAGGTATCCAGTGCGAGCCGGTGATATTTATAGGTGTTTTTCCTCAGCTCGACCATTTGTGGGTTATTGATGTTCTCAATGAGGTTGTAGCGGTTGCGGTTCGCGCCGATCGATTGCCAGCCTGGACGATTGGAAGCCTGCGCGTTATTGACCACGGTCAATGCTTTTTGAAAAAAAGGATCGCCACCTTTTTCAGTGAATGAATCCGAATCCATTCCAATGATAATGTATGCGTAGTAGGCCAACATCGAAGTGAGGTTATTGATATACGCATTATCATTATACTCCAGGGGTTGCGATTCAATATATTCAAATTCCCACTCACGGTCGGCGAAGTTCAAAAGTACAGTCTCATAATTGGTGTTGTAGACGGGCCGCGCCACCGTGATTTGGGCACTCGCTACAAAAGCACCTATCGATGGCATGCGACTGATGTTGACAAAAATCCCACAATTGATCTTCTCGTAGTTCTTGTACGAATCGGTACTCCATTTTCGGGTGTTCATAAAGTTGGCAATACCCCGTTCCATGTCCTTGAAAACACCTCGATCAGTTGTCGGGATTTGATCAGCGTTGATCGTGACTTTGCAATTTAACTCCTGGCAGGATACATCCGTCAGGGCCACCAGCAAGAATCCTGCGAGCAGTAGCTTAATCATGGTAGTCGATTATGGCTCCCACAATATCATCGGCCACTTCCTTTTTCGTTTTCAGTGAAAATTCTTTTGAACCATTTTTCCGGCTGATGATTTCAACTTTATTGGTATCGTGGCCAAAGCCAGCACCTGTGTTGTTTAAAGAATTCAGCACAATCAGATCAAAGTTTTTTGATACAAGCTTTTTCTCTGCATTGATTTTTTCATTCTCCGTCTCCAGGGCAAAACCAACAATAATCTGACCAGTCTTTTTAATCTTGCCAAGCTCGGCAGCAATGTCCCGGGTTTTAGTCAGCTCGAGCATCAGATTGCCTTCTGTCTTCTTAATCTTCTGGTCAGCAGTTTTCAATGGTTTGTAATCGGCCACGGCAGCCGATAGCACGGCAATGTCGCTCGCTGGGAAAAACTGTTGACATTGAATAAACATTTCCTCAGCGGAGTTGACAGGATGGATGGTAATTCCTGAATGATGCGTTTGCTGATGGGTAGGTCCCACCACCAGGTCAACGTGCGCACCCTCCCGGGCCAATGCCTCTGCGATCGCGAATCCCATTTTTCCACTGGAGTGATTTCCAATAAAACGAACCGGATCGATTGCTTCGTATGTGGGCCCTGCAGTTACGAGGGCTTTTTTACCTGCGAGTTTTTTTTTACTGGAAAAGAAATTTTCCAGTTGCGTAACAATCTCCTCCGGTTCGGCCATCCGTCCGTTTCCGACAAGGCCGGAGGCCAGCTCGCCGTACCCTGGGTCGATCAAGAGATTCCCAAACTGAATGAGGTTTGAGATATTTTTCTGAGTGGATGGATGTTGCAACATATCCAGGTCCATTGTCGGAGCAAAGAATACAGGGCAACGCGCTGATAAATAGGTTGCCAGCAAGAGGTTATCGCAAAGACCTTGTGCCATCCTGGCAATCGTGTTGGCGCTGGCAGGGGCAATGACCATGAGATCTGCCCACAGTCCAAGCTCCACGTGATTGTTCCATTCCCCGGTTTCGGTCTTCTGAAACTGCAGGAGAACAGGATTTTTAGATAAGGTGGACAGTGTCAGGGGCGTGATAAAATCCACTGCTGAAGGTGTCATAATCACCTTGACATCGGCTTCTTGTTTGATCAAAAGCCGTGTAAGGTGGGCTGCTTTATAGGCAGCAATACTCCCCGTGACGCCCAGCAAGATTTTCTTGCCCGTTAGCATTTCAGGCTTCAGGCTTAACTTCTTCCGAACGCTTGCGATACATGATTTTACTTTCCAGGAATTCCTCTAAAGCTGTCGTGGTGGGCTTAGGCAGGCGTTCGTAGAATTTGGAAATTTCTATTTGCTCACGGTTTTCGAATACTTCTTCGAGATTATCAACTGTGGTAGCGAATTCCGCCAACTTATTATTCAGCTCTTCCTTGATGTTGATTGCAATCTGGCGTGAACGTTTTGAAATTACGACAACAGACTCGTACACATTTCCGGTGTGCGCGGCAATCTTATCGACGTCGCGGGTAATGATAGAAGGTTGATTGGCCATGGTTCTATGAATTTTTATTGGTTTTTAACTTATTAATTTGACTCAAACTTTCAGAATACATTTTCTCTGCCTCTTTCAGATAGGTGCTGCTTGGAAAATTATCCACCAACTCCTGATAAAAGGTAACAACCAACGTGAAGCGTTCTAACTGGAGGTGTTGAAAGCTCTGTATGGCGAATTTATATTCAGCTAACACTTTTAGGTAAGCAAGTTCTTCCAGGTATTTGGAGTCCGGAAAGCTTTTTTTGAAATTGTCGAAAGCAATGACCGCCGCTTTGTAAATTTTTATCTTCAGATACTGTTTGGCATTGTCATAGCCTTTTTTCTCAAGTTTCAACTGACTTGCAGTGATGACTTCCACGGCCTTCTCGCGAAAGGTGCTCTCTGGGAACCGGTTTAAGAAATTCTGCATGGCAGCCATTGCCTCGATGGAGCTTTTCTGATCCAGATTAGTATCCGGAGAGGCCACGTACAGTGAATAGGCATACATGAAGTACGCTTCCATCGCAAGAGAACTTCGTCCATAGGTTTCAAAAAACGTTTTGAACTGGTTGGAGGCCAACAAATAGGTCTTTTCGTAGTACTGGCAGTAAGCCAGGTAAAACTCAACTTTTTCCCCTTCTGGCAAACCCCTCACCACCGGGAGGATTTCTTCAAACAGTAACGCTGTGTGATAATAATCCTTCTTGTTGTAGTAA
>JANYKP010000119.1 GCA_025358195.1 Cyclobacteriaceae bacterium | reverse complement strand
ATCTACAATTCCTTCAGCGGGTTCTGCTTTAATACCAAATATCCGCTCCTTTAGCCTGGCGCGCATCAGGTACATCACCGGCACCACTACCAGCGTGAGGAACGTTCCAAAGATGATCCCGAAAATCATTGTCCAGGATAGAGGACCCCAGAACGCAACGTTGTCACCGCCGAAGAAAATGTGTGGTTTGAATTCTGTGAAGAGTGTTACAAAATCGATATTGAACCCAACGGCCAGCGGTATCAAACCCAACGTTGCGGCCATAGCGGTAAGTAGTACGGGAGTCATCCGCGTCTTGCTCGCTTCTATAATACCTTCCCGCAACGGCATTCCCTGAGAGATCAACAGATCCGTAAATTCCACCAACAAAATCCCGTTTCGCACTACGATTCCTGCAAGGGCCATCAAGCCAACCCCCGTCATTACGATGGATATCTCCATTCGAAAGATTGAGAAACCAATCAACACACCAATGACACTCAGTATTATTTCAGACATGATAATCAATGGCTTGGTTGTAGAATTGAACTGAATCACGAGGATCATAAAGATCAATCCCATCGCGATCATACCGGCTCTACTGAGGAAGGCCATCGTTTCAGCTTGCTTTTCTTGTTCTCCAGTCATGTTTATGAGTACTCCATCCGGCACATTGAATGAAGTCATGGCCTGCTGTATCTGTCCTACTACTTCATTCGGATTAAAGTCGCTCAACACGTTGGATGCGAGTGTAATGGTCCGCTTCTGATCAATTCTTTTGATTCCCGCAAAACTATTGGAGTATTCAATTTTGGCAAAAGAAGATAGGGGTACCTGCCGTACCTGTCCGCCCATGGTCATATCGCGGAAGGTTATAGGCAAATTGATCAAGGTGTTGATGTCATTGCGCTGGTTTTCCTGGATCCGCAACTGTATCGGGTAGTCATCATTCGCGTCTCGAAATTTGGATACTTCGAAACCATAAATAGCAGTCCGGAGGGCTCCACCTATCTGGGCAGTTGAGATACCTTCGCGATTCGCCTTTTCACGATCGATGTGGATGACGATCTCCGGTTTGTCACTTTGAAAGTCAGATTTCAGTTCTTCCACTCCTTCAATTTGCAATGAGTCAAGGTATTTCTTGGCACGGATAGCCGTTGCAGTGAGCACATCAAAGTTCTCAGCGGATATTTCAATGTTGATCGGCTTTCCGGTCGGAGGGCCTCCTTGTTCCTGGTCAACGGAAACTTCAGCTCCCCGGATCCCCTTAACAGCGTCACGAATTTTGTTAAGGTAAATCTTAGAGGATTTTCCCCCACGATCTGCAAAATTTACGAAAGCAACGGTAACTTTTCCAAGGTGCGGGCTTGACTGGGTTCCTCCTTCAAAAGGGTTTTCACTAGCGCCCTTGGCAACGTTGGATATAATTGATTCCACTACAGGGTTCCCCTTACCCACCGTAGCGACCACTTTTTCCTCTACAATCCGGGTAATCGAATCTGTAACGCGCTGATCGGTACCGATTGGCATCCGTATGTAAGCAAAAATAAAATTAGGATCGCCTTTCGGGAAGAATACTACGGGAGGTTTCCGTACACCGGTAAACCAAATTGAAAAGATAAACAATACTACTACACTTGTCATGACACCGATTGGGCGGTAACCTACCAAGCACCGTGAAATCAGGCTCATATAGCTCCGTTGAACGCGAGGCCACAGGTTCGTTTGAAAACCGGAGATCATGTTTTCAAGTACGAAACGGTGCAAGGAATATATACCAAAAATGAAAAGGGTAAAGTTGCCAAGACCAAATGAGCCCGTGATGTAAAAGATCAATGCAATTCCGCCAAAAATCGCACCTGTTACTTTATAGCCTTTCGTAAATTTTTTACGGCTATGATCGTGATCGTGTACGCTCATAAAGTCCGCTGCAAAAACGGGATTCATGATGTAGGCCACAACCAATGAAGCAAGCAGGGCTACAATCAATGTAACGGGCAGGAAAAACATAAATTCACCTATCGTTCCCGGCCAGAAGGCCAAAGGGACAAAAGGTGCAAGAACTACAAGTGTTCCGGTAAGTACAGGCATAAACACCTCGCCCGCTGCAATTTTTGCCGCCTTGCGGATCGGCACTTTTCCATTGTCAAATACCCGGTGCGTATTTTCTATCACCACGATGGCGTCGTCCACGACAATGCCGAGGGCCAGCAAGAACGAGAAGAGTGTCATCAGGTTGAGCGTGAATCCAATGGAAGGAAACACCAGGAAGGCGATGAAACTGGAAATGGGCACAGAAAGACCAACAAAAATCGCGTTAGTGGCACCCATGAAGAACATCAGGATGATTGTTACCAACACAAAACCGATGATAATCGTATTGATCAAATCATGCAGGGTTGTGCGTGTATTGTCAGACTGGTCTGCGGTAATCGTGACTTTCAAGCCTTTTGGCAAGATGTTGTCTTCATATTCCTTTACGATCAGATTGATCTTATCCGAAGCATCGATAAGGTTTTTACCACCACGTTTGATAACATTCAGGGTCACCACATTTTTTCCATCCAATCTCGCAAATGATTCCTGTTCCTTATGTGTATCGATTACTTGAGCAATGTCCTTGAGATAGATTTTACCGCCCTTAATTGAACCGATTACCGTGTTGGCGATTTGATCAGCATTGATATACTCGCCGTTTACACTCAGTGATCGCTTCATTCCATCGACTGAAAGTTGTCCACCAGAAATAATCCGGTTCTCAAAACCAATGGAACTGGAAATATCGTCGAGACTCACCCCTGCCGTAGCTGCTTTGAACATATCGAGGTTGATCTGGATTTCGCGATCCAGTGCGCCGACGATGTCCACCCGGCGAAGTTCTCCCAGTGTTTCCATCCGGTCCTGCATTTGTTCTGCATACTTTTTTAGTGTCTGAAGGTCATAATCTCCAGACAAATTCACGTTCATGATCGGAACTTCCGAAATATCTATGTCCACTACTTGCGGATCGTCGGGAAGGTCATTGGGAAGATCCTGCTTGGCTTTGTCCACAGCCTCAGTCACTTCCCGCTTCGCCTCCTTTACCTCCACATCGGTGTCGAATTCGATGATCACGTTCGAGAAGTCCTGAACCGAATTACTCGTGATCTTCCTCACGCCAGCAATACCTTTTACTTGCTTTTCAATCTGTTTGCTGATGAGATTTTCCACATCACTGGGAGCCGCCCCGGGATACACCGTGGCAACGTAGATCTGGGGAAATACCACTTCAGGAAAATTCTCTTTGGGCAAGCCGTTGTACACCATGATACCTGCCAGACAGATGATGGCCGTAGCAACATAAATCACAACCTTATTATCGATAGACCAACTGGTGGGTCTGAATTCTTTTTCGGTGTCTTTCATATTTATTTCTTTTAGGGGCGAGTTATGGGAGAGTATTGAGTGGTGAGATTTGAGTAGAGAGATGCTCAATACTCAAATCTCAAGTCTCACTACTTATGTCTTTTTTTAGATTTTTATCAGTTCACCGTCGTTCAATCCCTGGAACCCGATCGTAATGATCTTATCGCCGGATTTCAGACCGCTCTTGATTTCTGCCAGGTTATCATAAACACCTACAACCTCCACTACCCGTTTCCTGGCCACCAGTTTGCTTCCATCTTGCTCTGCGACATAGACAATTTTCTGTCCGTTTACATCCTGGACGATATTCACAGGCACTACGATGGCCGCGAGTGCAGAATTATAAATTACACGTAAAACACCTGACATGTTTGGACGTAAATCTTTGTCCGCCGGCAACTCTACCTCTACCGGGAAGGTTCTTGAAAGTTGGTTGATAGTTTTTCCAACAAATGTGACACGTGCCTCCAGCGTCTTATTGATATCGGGGAAGCTAACGGCCACTTTATTTCCCTTCTCTATCGAGGTGACATAGGCTTCAGAGACACTTGCTTTCATTTTTAGTTTTTCACTGCTCACGACACGGAAGGCGGGTTGGCCGGGCGCAGCGTTCTGTCCGATCTTTACCAAAACCTCATCAACCGATCCGTTTATAGGTGACTTGATCCGGCTCATGTCAAGCTGTTCATTGAGCGTCGCTAACCTCCTCTCAAGACTCTCCTTGTTGGTTTTTGACTGGAGAAACGCTACCTCGGTACCAATTTTTTGATCCCACAAATTCTTTTGACGCTGATAGATAGTATTCGCCATTTCAAGCTGAGATTTTAACTCTTCAATGCCGCGGAGTGTCAGGGAATTGTCAATCTGGGCCATTGTCTGACCCTTCACCACCAAGGCTCCTTCTCTCACCATTACTTCCGATATCACGCCCATGGTACGGGCGCTGACCAATATATTATCAATCGCTTCGACAGCACCCTGTGTTTGGACAAAATGATCAAAGGGGCGCAGTGATAATTCCACAACCCCCACTTCCTTCATTTTTGCTGTTACAGCCGCAGGGTTTTCTTCTGCAATCGCTGCTTCCAACTTGCGTATTTCGCCTCCAATTTTGGTTTGTTCGGCCTTCAGCTTTTCGAGTTGAGCTTTCTTATCGGTGGAAGAGGTGGCACTGCACGCAGCGACAAGCCCTGCGATGATAATGACGCCAAAGAATTGAAAGTAAAAATTAGTTTTCATTGTTCTATTTATTTTCAGGTTGGTTAGAGAGATTGTTTTCACGCGCAGCAGGCAAAAGTCTTCCGTACGCTTTGTCAAGATCCACTTTTGCTACCATCACATCGAATAACGCAGAGTAGTAATTCGTTTGCGACTGACGCAGGCTGTTCTCAGCATCGACTACCTCCAGGTTGGATCCAACTCCTTGCTCATACTTTATTTTTGTAACACGTGCTACTTTTCTCGCTAGGTCCATATTGGCCGTTTGGGTTGTCAATGTCTTGAGTGCATTTTCAAAATTCATTGATGACTGTTTGACTTCAAGGTCAATTCCATTTTTCAAACTTCTAAATCCATTGTCAATTTTAAGCAGGGTTAATTTTTCTTGTTGAATTTTATGATGACGCT
>JANYKP010000530.1 GCA_025358195.1 Cyclobacteriaceae bacterium | reverse complement strand
TTTGTTCTTCTGTTAGGTTTTTGCCGGTCTCATAAACCTCCACTGCCTCCTTGTAGAATTGACTGTTCTTATTATTGGAAAACACTGTTGGAGGTTCAGGGACAAACTGGGAAGCCGAATCAATGACAAAAATTCTGATTTTATTCCAATGAGGCTCTACTGCGTCCATATATGCCGGAGGAGTGGGCTTCCAGGTAGCAGGGTTGCTTTCGATCGAGTATTTAGGAAATGACCGGGTCTGCTTGTAGCGGTCCTTTGCAGACCATGCAAGCACATGATCCGCAACTGCGTTGCCAAATTCAATAGATCGCTCAAAAACATCCTGAGGGATACCCGTCTCACGGAATTCATCTATAATCCCGTTATAAAATTCATCCATTTTGTCTTCAGAAAAAACAAGAGCCCTACCCACCATTAGCATCGCTTGCACGGAGGCGAGCGGAAAGCAGTATTCCGTTCCCGCCGCAGGGACTGGCACATTCTCCAGGCCATGAAGCTGGCCACTCATGCTCCGATAGCTCTTATCCTGAGGAATCAGCGCCTCATAAGCGGCAATACTGGAGTAGGCATAAATCCGGCTGGCCACCGGCGGTGAGAAAATATCATGTACAATCAAGTCGGTTATTTTCTTCACCGACCTGTGGACAAAATGCGCATGTTGAACTTTATCCTTGTAGTCGCCTGATGGCGAGGAGCAAGAAAACAATATCAGTAAAAACAAAAGTAGCGATGTACCCTTCATGGTTCTAGTATAGAATCTGTTTCAAGTAAATTATAAAATACAATATCCCTAAAGTAATGAATGTTATTTTACCACAAAGCTGACCTTAGACGGGCCGATACCTTTTAGCTCAAGTGATTTCCACTTTGCCGGTAATTTATATTTCACCTGGTTGATCCCAGCATCGCTGATCTGCAATCCTCCAAAGCCAAAAATTACGGACTGCAGCATCCCACCTGCACCGGTGGCAAAATACGGATTTGTTCCGCCAGCAGTCTCTGATAATACTCCAAAAGGTGGCACTTCGTTGGGTTTGTAGCTGTTCATGAATATCTCATAGGCTTTCTCTGGGTTACCCAGTCGTGAATACAAAGTAGAGAGTACTGCATGACCCATTGCCGGCCCATTGGCAGAATAACGGGGCTCATAATACTTCAAATCTTTTTCTATCTGAGCTCTTGTATTGACTATTTCAAGAGGATAAGCCAGTAGATTCACGTCTGCTTGTTTGATCTGGACGCCATCGTAGGTGGCGTTCTCGCGAGTCGTACCATCGGGAAATTTGAGTATGGGTATATTCTGGGCAACATGCTCCCAGTCAGGATCAGGTAACAATCCTAATTCCCTTGCTGCCTGGGTGGCGTACCTTAGCACAGTGATCGCCATTCCATTGGTAAACGCGTTGTTGTCAATGTTCTCCTGCCATTCATTAGCTCCAATGACATTGTTGATCTCATACCTGCCGGGCCCTTTACGTTCTACACGGCTGGCCCAAAAATCGGCAACCTCTTTCAAAACAGGGTAACCTCGTTGACGGAGCCACTCTTTATCCTTTGTCACCTGGTAGTATTTCCAAAATGCCCATCCTATACAGCCTGTGATATGGTGCTGAAACGGTCCCGTCAGTGCCCAGACGGGTGTATCTTCATTACCCTTGTCAGAAGATTCCCATGGAAACATGGCTCCCTTGTAGCCGTGTGAAAAAGCGTTTTGTCTTGCGGCACCCAAGCGGTTGAACCGGTATTCAAGTATTGATTTTGCAATCTGAGGCTGCAATACCAGAAGCGGCGGATACATCCATAACTCGGTGTCCCAAAACACATGACCGTTGTATCCAAGTCCAGACAGACCCATGGGCGACAAGCTGTAACCGGTTCCCTCCCGCACGAATGAATACAAATGATAAAGCGCAAAACGGACATCGCGCTGGGCCTGTAAATCCCCCTCGAAGACAATATCGCTTTGCCACAGTTTTTCCCATGCTTCGTTATGGCGTTGCAGCAACCTTTGCGGGCCCTCCAGGGCAGCGAATATGGTTAATCGCTCAGCTTCGTTCATGGCATCTTCGAAGTGCGCCGTAGAGGTTGCTGATGATACCACCGCAAAGGAATAGGTCTCTCCCGACTTCATCGACTTGTTGAACTTTGCCAGGTGCATGTTATAATCCCAATCTTCATGAATGACGTCAGGCTCCTGTCCATGTGGTTCAGAAAAGACAATGCTGTTGCTGACGGCCAGCGTATGCTTTCCGGACGGGCTTTTCGCGATGGAGGTTAGTAGCGGGATCGTCGCATGAGGCCTATCAATTTCACTGTACAGGTTTCTTACATCTACCAGGTGGTTGGGTGCTTCGATCACACTCATGGGAGTAACCGCTACATCTTTCCTTGCATGAATTTCCACGAGCGAGAGCGCCGTATACGGTAAATGCCGAAGCGCCAACAACGTATGTTTTACACTAAGCTTGTCCCCCACATCAAACGTTGTGGTAAGGGCAGCCTTTTTCATGTCAAGTACCTGATGGTAATTAGAAATATCCTTTTGAGAAACACGTTGACCGTCGACATCCAGGTTCATATTAACATGATTGAATGTTTTAAGAATGTTCGAAACGCGCCCGCGCTCATAATAGTCATACACACCATTCAGCACAACGTCCTTTACCTTCATCGCTTGCGGTGAGGATACCAAACCAATCATGCCATTAGCAACGGTAACACCATAGTATTTATCAGGATTGATGGATTTTGCTTCGATCAGCCAGGGATCAGCACTTTGCGAGAATGCTTGATGGGAAACGAATAGCAGCAGGAGTATAAAAGCATTCTTCATTATTTTAAAATTTTATATCCAACAATGGATTGATTATTTCTTGAAACTAAAACAATTTTTTGATTTTTGGAACCGCTAACCACTTGAATATCACGGATTTCTCCTTTTATCACTAACCCAGACTGCATAGCGTCAATGGATTTCCAGTTGCCCGCTCCATCCCCCAACATCACCAGACCAATACTCGCGTCGTAAGGACCAAAGTCGGGTTGAGTTGCTATTAAGTTGCCACCCAAAATTAGGTCTGGCTTCAAGTCACTATTAATATCTTCAATACTCATAGCATATACGGGTGCCAGTTGAGCTTCGGTGGGAAGATTGCTGCGAACCAACGTTCCATTATCATTCCTGATAAAGGAAGACGCAAAAACATCCACGTGCATTTCGGCTGAATTCCCCTTTTGTTTCGGCGTAATAATATCTTCCAGGTTCACATCACGATAATCGCTGTAACGCAAGAATTTTTTCTTTAAGCTTGGAATCTGTTTAACCAATTGATCACGCGAAGCAAAGGGATAACTATGGTCCTCATTGAAATAAACTAAAACATGGTCGGAGCCTCCATTGCTGTCGAAGTCGCCTAAATACATTTTTACAGGCTTTTCAGGAGTAGCCCGTAAGCGCGAATTAAGTCCCAAATTGCCGGCTACATAGTCATCATCGCCATCATGGTCAACATCAGCAGCCGCTATCGTATTCCACCAGCCATTGGTTTGCTTCATACCAAACTCTTCTGTTCGATTCTCAAATTGTTGATTCTGATTCTGAATTAATACCGTTATCGGCATCCACTCACCAACAAGAATAAGGTCAGGTCGGCGATCAAGGTTCACATCCGTCCAAACTGCATCTTTTACCATGCCTGGCCGTACGGCAGTTGGATTATCAAACGTGCTTTGGCCAAGCCAATTCGGTGAAACTGAAAAATGGCTTCGACCGTCATTGATCAAAAAAAAGCTCGCGGGACTCATGCCATAAAGTAATGGCAACACACTCCCTCCAATAAAAACATCGATGTCACCATCCCGATCGAAATCACATGACTTAATACACGACACATTCAATAATATGTTGGGGAGCGCTGATTTAGCTATCTGAAAATTACCCTTGCCGTCATTTTGATAAAGAATAGGTTTGAGCTGTTCACGATCGGTTTGTGGATTTTGTCCACCGGAAGCGACCATTAAATCAAGGTCCCCATCACCATCAAAATCAAAAAACTCTGCTGCCGTATTTTCAGAAGGCGAATCTTTTTTAAAATCTTTTGAGGACTTCTCTTTCCACGTTCCTGTTGGCATCTGAACAAAAAGTGCAGCAGACTGGTCTTTTCCGCCCCCCACAAAAATATCCTGCAGACCATCACCGTTAACATCTCCTTTCGCTAAGGGTGGCCCTTGCGTGCTTAGCATGTGAGGTATCAGACCCTCACTATTAAAAGCGTTGAAATCATCTTCACGATGAATGAAATCTGGTAGTTCACCATTTAAGAGAGGCTTCAGTAAAGTCTTGCCAGCATGAAGTAATTCATAGTCAAATTTGCTCAACGCATCGGCTTCTTTTACGGCAAGGTTTTGATTGCTTTTAACATTCACCAACTTCTGAAATGCACCGCCCGGCCAAATAACAAATAATGAATCGATTGATTTTGCACCCCCTAACCCTGCGTTTACGCGCGTGTCAGAGGATGAACAAAAACCACGGGTAGAAGAAACTTCATAGTAAATATTTTTATTGTTTAAATAAATTAAAACCTTCGTGCCCAAGCCATACCTATTCGCCCCAATCCCTTCAAATTTGATCTTGATAAAAGATGAGGAAGTGTCGGAGTTATTTGAATACAAGTAAGCTTTGTCATTCAAATTGTTTACGACTAAATCAAGGTCCCCGTCATTATCCAAGTCAGCATAGGCAGCACCGTTGGATAGTGAGACACTGTTTACACCCCAAGCTGCTGATTCATCCTGGTAGTGGAGCCCGTTTTCATTTTTGAAAATGAAATTTGAAATCTTGCCATCAGGCATTGCATTCAAAATGTCGAGGTCTCCTGTTTCAATGGTACTAAGCGAATCCTGGATAGCCTGGTTGGAAATGAAATTTATGTAATCAAGATCATTGGGTCTACGTAAGATACCGTTAGAAACAAACAAGTCTTTAAGACCATCATTATCAAAATCGGCCAGTAAAGGCGACCAGCTCCAATCCGTGGCTTCTACTCCCGCCAGGGGCGCGATATCACTAAACAAAACAGTCGAGTCTGAAATCACCCGGTTTAGCTGAAGGCAATTCCTTGCTACCTGGTAATGATATCCGTATTTCAATTTGAATTTATAAACCTCATAGGCATCCTCTCCCGCGGAAGTCTTAATAATCGATTCCTTACGGGGCAGCATATCGAGCGTAACAATATCAGGTCTTCCATCATTATTAAAATCACCAATATCAACTCCCATGGAAAACCGGCTGGTGTGTGCCATTGACTTCTCTAAAATTTGTTTAAAAGTTCCATCCTTATTATTGATATACAAGTAATCATTTTCCTGAAAATCATTGGAAACATAAATGTCCGGATATCCATCCAGGTTAATATCTGAAATTCCAATCCCAAGACCATATCCAAGGCGACTGCTGAAGATTCCAGATTGCTTTGTAATGTTTGTAAACCGCGCTACACCTTGTGGGACATTGTTAACTATTAAATCATTGCGAAAAAACTGATCTCCACTTAACGAATCAGCATCAAGCCTATGAGCGATCGTAACATAAGATCCAGCGCTGTGAACAGAATGGTTTAAAAGATAACAGTCCAGATCCCCATCAAGGTCAAAATCAAAAAATACTGCCTGGGTAGAGCGTCCGATAAAATCGAGGCCAAATTCAGTGGTTCGATCGGTGAAAGTCAGATTACCATTGTTAATTAAAAGCTGGTTCCTTGAATTAAAGCCCTTGTACCGTCCAACGCCACAAATATAAATGTCAAGAAATCCATCTCCATTGACGTCTGCCATGGTTACCCCTGTTTTCCAATTGCCAACACCTGCGGCACCCGACTTTTGAGTAATGTCCTCAAATTTGAGATTACCGCTGTTCAAATAAAGTTTGTTTGAATTTTGGTTCGAGGAGAAATATAAATCAATGAGGCCATCGTTATTAATGTCTCCACATGCTACACCACCTCCATTATAGAAATAGAGGTATTCAACAATATTAAATTGCTTATCTTCCGTTAGATCATTACTAAAGGTAACACCCGAAGATTCAGACGGGATTAACGAAAATAGCGTTGTCTCCTTCTTTTTTTTGGAACAAGAGGATAATTGAAATACGCCCAAGAGCAGGTAAATTCCAAGACAAAAACGGCCTCTCATTTCAGTTTCAAAAAAACTGGCGTGTCGTTATTCCTGGCCACCATGATCATATCATCCTTTCCCACCTTTATCTTTCTGATGTCCCTGACCTCACCGTCTATTTTTAACCCACTATCGTGGTTCAAAACTGTTTTAAACTTTCCTTTACCGTCGCCTTTCAAAAAGGTGCCGTAACTGGCATCGTATCGGCCTACTTCGGGTTTTACATTGTAAAGATTCCCCCCCATCAGCAGATCCACATTACCATCCTTATCAAGATCATCAATTAAAATAGCATAAACAGGAGAAAATTGGGCTTCAATTGGCAGGAATTCTATTTTAAATTTACCGGCACCATCATTTAGAAACACTGACGTAGAGAAAATGGTAGCTTGCAATTTAATTGCATTCGCCAATTGATCTTTTGTGAAAATATCGTCGATCGTAGCATCCTTGTAGCTCTCATATTTCAGAAATTTCTTCTTAAGTGATGGTATCTGCGAGAGTAAGTCGTGCTTTAGAACCATGGGATAGCTCGTATCACCATTATACGTACAAATGATCTGTTCAATCGTTCCGTTCTGATCAAAGTCACTCACCCACATTGTAGCCGGCTTTTCTTGGCTCGCCCTAAAGCGCGAATTCAATCCGTGATTACCCGCCACAAAGTCAATATCACCATCATGGTCAAGGTCAGCAGCTTCAATACAATTCCACCAGCCCTGTGATTGTTCTAATCCATTACCCTTTTGTTCACTGAGATCAGTTTTGTTATTTATGAAAAGTCTAACTCCCATCCACTCCCCTACAATGATTAAGTCATCGTCTTTATCACCATCAACATCAGCCCAGGACGAGTCTGTTATCATACCTATGTTTTTTAACGCTGGTGCAAGTTTATCAGTTTGATCAGAGAAATTACCTTTACCATCGTTGATTAGTAAGTAACCATTTACGGGAGTTCCATAAGCAAATGGTCTAAGTCGGGCGCCCACAAACAAATCAATGTCGCCGTCCCCGTCAAAGTCAGAAGGCTTTACGGTTGAAGTACTTTGAAAATCGGCGATGGGTAAAAGTTGAGGTGATCTTTTAAAATTTCCTTTCCCATCGTTAAAATAGAGTCTGTCCAGAAGAGCGGAAGAACTGGAGGAGAACTCATTACCCCCACTACAAACGTATAAGTCTAAATCACGATCTCCATCCGCATCAAAGAATGTACTCCCAAGGTCTTCTGAAATCTTATCAACTTCAAAAATCTTTTCATTCGATTGTTTGAACTTTCCATGGTCACCCTGGATGTAAAGTGCACCTGCTTGATCCTTTGGGCCTCCTATATAAAAATCGGCACGCCCATCCTTATTTACATCTGCGACGCTCACTTTTGGTCCTTCAGTACTCAACATGTGGTAAATCAATCGATCCCGGTCGAAGTCGACGAACTCATTTTCTCTTTGCTTAAAATCTATACCAAGATCCTGAGACGCAATCGGCGAAAATAGTGGCTCATTCTGTTCGGCATGACTTTGCAATTGGACATGTTCGTCGTCCTTTTGCTCAAGCGTAATAGTTTGATTGGTCTTTACAGAATCCATTTCGATTACTTGGCCATTGGGCCACTCAACAATGACCTTATTAACACGGGCCAGGGAGCCAAGTCCAAAATTTGGTCTGTAATCTACCGTACTTTCAAAACCGCGCATTGGCATTTGCTCCAAATAAAAGCTTTTGTCTTCGTGGTGAATCGTGATTTTTGCACCAAGGGCCTGCCGGTTCTTGTCAAGTCCATGTAAAATAAATTTCAAATAATGATTTTGAGGAAATACTTCATCGGACCGATTTCTATAAATGAAGGCCGGCATATTTACGTTATTAACGACTAAATCCAAATCACCGTCGTTGTCTAAATCTCCATACGCACTTCCATTGGAGAAGCCAGGTTCAATTCCAATCCACTCCAACGATTTATCATTGAATTCTAGGTTACCCATATTCTTAAACAGGTGGTTGGCGACAGGATTAGATGGGATTATCTCCACTAATTTTTTGTAATCAACTTTGTTTTTAGTAATTACCATCTTCACAAACTCCTCGCTGCCCGCATACTGAAGAAAGTCCTGATTAGTGAGGTCTTGCAATATGCCGTTAGCTACAAATATGTCTTTTAGTCCATCGTTGTCAGCGTCAAAGAGGAGCGCTCCCCAGCTCCAATCGGTTGCTTCAACCTGAGCAAGTCTTCCAATCTCGCTAAACGTGTTTCCTTCATTGCTAACCTGCAGCATGTTGCGCGTGAACTGGTGAAAATAATCGTTGGAAACCCCATACTGATAGCGATCCCAGTTTTCAAAGGTTGTAACAGTCTTAATGCGGGAGTTTTGCCAGGGAAGCATTTCTGTTACAAATAAATCTGGAAAAGCATCATTATTTATATCAGCAAGATCAGCTCCCATGGAAGCTCCGCTAATACTTTTCATCGACGATGGCAAGCACTCGCGAAAGGTTCCATTTTGATTATTGATGTATAGATAATCTCTTTAAAAAAAATCATTGGAGACATAAATATCTTGCCACCCATCCTTGTTTATGTCACCGACAGTCACCCCAAGGCCAAAAGCAATAACACTTCCAAATATTCCTGCCGTCTCACTGACATCTACAAAGTGACCCCTGTCATTTCGCAGCAGCTTATGACCTCCCAACGAGTCCCTTTTATCACGTTCATTCTTCCGGAGATTGAAACTACCGATGGATTGATACGAATTATTTAGAATATACAAATCAAGATCACCATCCCGATCATAGTCAAAAAAAACTGCATGGGTAGAGAAACCTTTGTCAGCCACACCGTATTCAGCAGCTCTTTCTGTAAATGTAAGATCACCGTTATTAATGAAAAGTTCATTCTCACGATTGTCACCTTTTACATCCCCTGAATTGCATACATAAATATCGGTCCATCCGTCGCCATTTACATCGGCAAAGCTCACCCCAGTCGACCAGGCGCGTGTTCCTCCTACTCCTGCCTTGTCTGTGATATCCTCAAAAACAAAATTCCCCTTATTC
>JANYKP010000497.1 GCA_025358195.1 Cyclobacteriaceae bacterium | reverse complement strand
CGCCATCAAGCAGGATAAAGTTTATATTATCGAAGCCAATCCTCGCGCCTCCCGCACGGTGCCATTCATTTGCAAGGCCTATGATGAACCCTACGTCAACTACGCTACCAAGGTGATGCTCGGTCAAAAGAAAGTAAAAGATTTCACGTTCAACCCCACACGGAAAGGGTATGCGATCAAGGTGCCGGTATTTTCATTCAGCAAATTCCCGGAGGTCAATAAGGAGTTGGGTCCGGAAATGAAGTCAACAGGAGAAGCAATTTACTTCATCGACGATTTGATGGACGACTATTTCATGAATATCTATTCTGAAAGAAATTTGTATTTGAGCAGGTGAGAAACACAAAATTGCCACGGGTTTAAACCCGTGGCAATTCATGGGGTGAGGCTTACTCGCTCCTCAACGACCTCACCGGATTCACGATCGCCGCCTTTATCGATTGGTAGCTTACCGTGAGCCACGCAATGGTGAGCGCCAAAACTCCAGCTATGATAAATGAACCGGCTCCAAGCCCGATCCGGTAGGCAAAGCTCCCCAGCCATTGATCCATCATCCACCAGGAAAACGGAACGGCTATGGCAAAGGCAATCAGAACGAGTTTCGTAAAATCTTTTGTCAGCAATAAAACAACGCCGGTTACCGAAGCTCCCAATACTTTCCGTATCCCAATCTCTTTGGTCCGTTGGTTTGCAGTGAAAGCCGAAAGTCCAAACAACCCTACACAAGCGATGATAATAGCCAGCCCCGAAAAAACAGTAAACATTTTCCCGGAACGTTGTTCCTCTGCATAACCCGTTCTGAGATTGTCATCAAGGAATTCATAATGAAGAGGTCGGTCCGGAACAAACTCCTTCCATTTATTTTCAATTTTTCCGATGGCCGACTGGTATCCATCCGGTTTAAGCTTGATCGCCAGGCGTTGCGTGGTAGACTGCGGTCCAAAAACTTCTTTGCTGAATATCACCAGCGGCGTAATCTCATCGCGCAACGATTGAAAGTGAAAATTTTTAATAACCCCGATAATGGTGAACAAACGCGAATGTTGCTTTGTCGTATCCCACCGGAAGAGATCTTCATTGGTAAGTTTCCTTCCAACCGGGTCGGTCAGACCAAGCGTTTTGGCAGCCGTTTCGTTTAATAAAATACTCAGGGAGTCACTTGTTTCTTTACTGAAAAATCTTCCTTCCTTCAAGTTAAACCCAATGATCTGTGCAAAATCATCATCCATAAACATTGACTTCACGGTGAGTACTTCGTTGGAACCCTGAGGCTGGAACATTTGCCCAAAAAAATCATCGCGATTTCCGATCCTGGAGCTTGTTCCAGCAACGGACTTCACCTCTGGCAGCTTTCTCAATTCCTCGATGAAGGTTTCCATTTTTTTGTTGAGCGCCCAGGCCCGCTCTACCATTAGCACCTGTTCCTTATCAAAACCAAGGTCTTTCTTATGCATGAAATCCATCTGACCCCGGACTACAATGGTTCCTACAATAAGAACAATGGAGATGATAAATTGAAATACCACCAGTCCGTTGCGAAGCCAGGCACCTTTTGAATTGCCACTGAAATTTCCTTTCATCACGTCCACCGGATTAAAAGAGGATAAGACAAACGCCGGATACAACCCGGCCAAAACGCCTACCAGGAATGCAAATCCAATCAATCCTATAATCACATCCGGACTGAACACAAGGTGAAGCTGCTTTTCCATCAACGAGTTAAAGGAAGGGAGCATCAGGAGCGCTCCGATCACCGCAACAACGGTCCCGATGCACGACAGCAGGATGGCTTCCGCAAGAAACTGGGTAATGAGTTGATTTTTTATTGATCCCATTACTTTTCGCAGTCCAACTTCCCTGGCCCGGCTGGCGGAGCGGGCGGTGGCGAGATTCATAAAATTTATGCAGGCAATGATCAGGATAAGAATGGCAATGAACGACAACGCATAAATATATTTGAGGTTGCCGCTAGGGGTGTTGGTGAATTCAATATTCGTCGGATCCAGGTGAATGGAAGTGAGCGGTTGCAAAAAATAGCGATAGCCATTACCTGCCTTTTTGTAATCTTCCCAGGATTGTCCGAGTTCCCGCTCAATTTGCCCCGAGGCATAGGTGTCGACCATTTTTGGAAATTTTGATTCCAGGAGTTTGGCATCTGCTCCCGGTTTAAGCTTGAGGTAGGTGTAACTGTCAAACGAGGTAAAGTTTTCTTTTTTGCGGAATTCTGCCCCCGAAAAGGAACACATTGCATCAAAGCGCAAGTGAGAATTCTCGGGTAAGTCTTTGAAAACACCTGTCACCTTCAGCTCACCAAAATCCCCGGATATCACTTTACCCAACGGCTCCTCCTTTCCGAAGTATCGCATGGCCGTGGTCTCCGAAAAGATAACCTGGTTGGGAGTCGCCAAGGCAGTTTTCTTGTCTCCCTTCACTAAACCCACATCGAAAAAAGAAAAGAAAGCGGAATCAGCTAACATGAAATAATCCTCTTCAAAAGATTTTATTTCATTGTCGTTTACCTTGTATTTGATGATCGCGTTATCCCCCGTTCCAAACATGTGCATCGAATTCTCCACTTCAGGAAAATCACGCAGCGTGACGGTAGCATACGAGTGCGGGATGGAAGCATAAAAAGTTATGTGGTTGGGATATTTCCTTTCCAACACCATCTTATAAATTCGGTCCGCCCCCGGAAAAAAAGTGTCATACGACGTTTCATGCTTCACATAGATGAGAATCAGAAGACAAGCCGTAATACTCACTGCCAGGCCCAGTACATTGATGACAGTATATATCTTCTGCTTGATTAAGCTGCGGATCGCGATTTTAAGGTAGTTGCGGAACATGAGGTACGGATTGACGAATCGAAATTACAAATGAATTATATTTTGAAAAGATAGCCTTTCGGCCTGTTTAAAGCTTGATCCCCTTATTTCGGCCAATTCTTCAGAAAAGCCCCTCCCAGAGTGAATTTCAAATGGTCATAGCCAAGCTATCCTATTTGTGGGCTAAAGCCCTTTATCATTACCGCAAAATTGCCACGCTTTAAACCCGTAGCAATTCCGAAACCTTTACCTTTGCCTTTTGGTTTAAAACCTATGTTGAAGCTAATCGTTATCCTCGTGTTGTTGATCTACCTCGTCAATAGGGTGGCCTTTTTCTTATTTAGAGTATTGGGTCCTTCGCATCGCACACCCCCCAACTTCAAAAGGCCCGGCGATGGCACGATCCACATGGATTCTGCCCCGAAAAAAAGTGACAAAAAAAACGGACTAAAAGGTGGCGAATATGTGGATTATGAAGAAGTGAAATGAGCGGGGTACTGGGTTCTGGGTGCTAGGTCCTGGGTACTAACCCAATGTGATCAAGCATCCAACCAGTGTCAAGTCACCAGCACCCAGTACCCAGTACCTAGCACCCAACACCAGTGACCAAGATCCATTTCTACAAATACCAGGCTACCGGCAATGACTTCGTCCTCGTTGATAATCGGGAGGGCAATTTGTCTTTTTCAATATCGCAGATTTCGACACTTTGCGACCGACGCTTTGGCATCGGGGCTGATGGCTTGATTCTGCTGGAGAAAGATCCGCAGCTGGATTTTAGAATGATCTATCATAATAGCGATGGAAGTCAAAGTTTCTGCGGCAATGGATGCCGGGCCATTATACACTTGGCACATCGGCTTGGTATCATCGGGAACAGCGCCACCTTTTCGGCACACGATGGACGCCACACCGCACAAATTTTGCCCAATGGATTGATTCGGTTTTCGCTTAACGATGTTAAGACGATTGAGAACAAAGGCGAGGATTTTTATATCAATACCGGTACCGATCATCATGTGCGTTTTGTAAAAGATCTAAAAGGCTATCCCGTGGTGGAAGAAGGCAGAAAAATTCGCTATAGCGATCTATATAAACCAAAGGGCACCAATGCTGACTTCGTGGAAGTATCTCCCAACAATGGCGTTAACTTCCGGATTTACGAGCGGGGTGTTGAAGATGAAACTTACTCAAGTGGTTCCGGCGCCACAGCCTGCGCCCTGGTGGTAGCAAAAAAATTTGGACACCGTTCTCCAATAAAGCTGGGTGCGCGGGGCGGTCAGCTTGAGGTGGAATTCGAAAACCGCCAGAACGGCACTTTTTCCAACATTTATATTACGGGGCCTGTCGAATTGGTTTTTGAGACCGACACAGAGGTTTGAGCTTCTATTATTTGCGCGATGGACTGCCAAAATGCGCTTCGAAGCCATTTGGAACTATAATTGCACCCCTGAAAATCTTAACTTTACAG
>JANYKP010000486.1 GCA_025358195.1 Cyclobacteriaceae bacterium | reverse complement strand
CTTGTTGCAAAACCAAAATGGCCGGAAGAAAATTAAAAAAAGCATTGCTGAAAACCCACTTTACTTGATAAAAACGAGGAGAAAACGGGGAATTTATTCTACGTTTCTTGTTTTACCGCCTCCTTTTCTATGGTCCCAAGTGTGCACGGAATTTTTATTTTTATTGATAATCAGGTAGTTATAAAAAGGTTAATGATTTTTTCAAAATTTGTGCCTTTTGGCTTTTGCATTGCCTGAAGCAAGGCACCACCTAAACTCTAAATGTTATGCTCAGGCAAATCAGAACCCAGAAACAACATTTCAATGTTTTACCTCAGCAAATTCAATTACTCAAAATCTTTCATCTCAACACACTTGAACTGCAACGTCGTATTCAGGAAGAGTTGAACGACAATCCGTTGCTGGAGGAAGAGGTGGATGAGGAAGAGAAGCAACAAGAAGAGTCCGCCAAAGAGGAAATTAAGGATTATCAAGATGAAGAGGAATATGCCTATGACGATATTCCGGATTATAAGCTGGAGCACAATAACTACCTACCAGAAAATCAGGCCCAGCTTCCTTTTCCGGAACAGCAGGATTTTAGAAGGACTCTCCGTCACCAAATGTTTATTCACCTGACAAATCCTAAAGAAATAATCATTGCTGAATTTTTAATTGATTCCCTTAGTGAAGAAGGTCTCCTTGATCAGGAGGCTTCCTCCATTGCTGACGACATTTCATTTCAAAACAACATCATTGTAGAAGCTGAAGAAGTTGAACGGGTGCGCGCAAAGCTTCAGCAAATAGAACCCTGTGGTATGGGTTGCAGAAGCATCAAGGAGTTTTTGGTGTTCCAGTTGCAGCGCATGGATCAAACGGATTGCGTAAAAAATGCCATCTGCTTGCTCAACGAACATTTCAACGATCTTTACCACCGTAACATGGAGAAGATTGCCGCAAAAATTCAGATCTCGGAGAATGAACTTCGGGAAGTTATACGGTTAGTGAGCACGTGCAAATTAAAGCCTTTTGTGGAGTCACAATCGTCAACACTATCGCCCAGGATTGTTCCTGACTTTATCATCGCCGAGGATGGAAATAAATTATCAATTTCCTTGTATCGCCAACGTTCTTCCACCTTGTTCATAAACCAGTCGTTAACGAAGATGCTCGATAAGGAAGAAAAAACGGATAAACATACCGTTCAATATCTGAAGAGCAAATTAAACTCGGCGCAATGGTTCGTTGATGCAATCAAGCAACGGGAGTCTACGATGATGAAAATTATGACCGAAATTGTAAAATTCCAGGCTGATTATTTTAAAGACGGCGATATTCGCCTGCTAAAACCGATGATTCTGAAAAATATTGCACAAACGGTAGGGGTGGATATTTCCACCGTGTCGAGGATCACTTGCAATAAATATGCTGATACGCCGTTTGGTATGCTCTTATTGAAAAGCTTATTCTCCGAAGGTGTTGAAAATGAACAGGGCGAACTGATCAGCAACCGTGTGATCCAAACCGCCATCGAAGAAGTCGTCAAGTCAGAAGATAAGCAAGCACCCTACACCGATCAGCAACTGGTGTCTATTCTTTCCCTGAAGGGATTTGATATTGCACGCCGAACCGTTTCGAAGTACCGTGAACACCTCCAAATACCGATAGCTCAAAGGCGTACCGCCTGGCGATAAGCCTGCACGATCATTTAAGAATGAACTTTACGTTTATTTTATTAATTTAGATACAATGCAAAAAATATTAGTGATCGATGACGACCGCGACATGCGGTATTTGTTGTTGCGTTATTTGAAAAAAAATGATTTTGAGGTAACGGAAGCGGATAGCGGCAAAACCGCATTGGCGGCCCTCTCAAAATCCCAGCCGGATTTGATACTGTGTGATTTTAAATTGGGGGACACGAATGGAAATGCGTTGTTAAAGGAGATTAAGGAAAGGCACCATGACATTCCTGTCATCATCATTACCGGGTATGCCGATATAAAAATTGCCGTGGAGGTGATGAAGCTGGGTGCATACGATTATGTCATCAAGCCCTTAATTCCAGATGAGATCCTGCTGACGATCAGAAAAGCGCTCGCCGGTGTGAGTGTCGATTCGCCCTCGCCACAAACAGCACAGCCACCCCCACCGATCAAGGAGCAGGAGGGGGTTGTTATTTCAGGCCAGTATATTTTTGGTGACAGTTCGGTATTTAGAAATATTCGGGAGCAAATCAATCGTGTTGCACCCACCAATTACAGCGTAATCATTTACGGCGAAACCGGCAGTGGCAAGGAAGCCATCGCCCAGGAAATTCACAAGAATAGCGTTCGAAAAAACAAACCGTTTGTGGCCATTGACTGCGGGGCCATGTCAAAAGAGTTGGCTGGAAGCGAATTGTTTGGTCATGAAAAAGGCTCCTTCACCGGCGCACTTTCGCAAAAAATAGGAAACTTTGAAATCGCTGATGGAGGCACCATCTTTCTGGATGAAATTGCCAATCTTCCCTACGATGTGCAGGTGTCCTTACTGCGGGTGGTACAAGAACGGAAGATGCGCCGCGTGGGCGGTACCAAAGATATTGATCTGGATGTGCGCATCATCGTGGCGAGTAATGAATTACTGTGGGACAACACCCGCCAGAATAAAATGAGATTCCGCGAAGACCTTTACCATCGGTTCAATGAATTTACGATCACCGTGCCTCCGTTACGGGAACGAAAAGACGACATTCATATCTTTGCCCAACATTTTTTGAATCTGACCAATACAGAATTGGGCAAGAATATAAAAGGGTTCACACCGGAGGTGGACGAAATTTTTAGAAATTATATCTGGTATGGCAACCTCCGTGAATTAAAAAATGTAATCAAGCGCGTGGTCTTACTTACAGACTCCGAATACATTGAGGCGCGTTCCCTGCCTTTTGAGATTTCTAATTTCTCCAAGTTGCTTTTCCAAAGTGACCCGGTGGCGCTCCCGAATCGACTAACCGAAGCGTACCCATCCACCGGCTGGCATATGCCACTGCCCTCACCCGGGTCGTCGGGAATGCCTGAGACCATAAAAGGAGTTGGTATCGATGCCGAGTATGAATTGATTGTGAAAGTTTTAAAAGAGGTGAAATTCAATAAAACGAAGGCAGCCAAAATATTGAATATTGACCGCAAAACATTGTACAACAAGTTAAATGAGTACAAAATATTGAACGGAAAATGATTAATCCAACTATGTCAAGTTAGGCAATCTATTGAATAGCATAGGGTTGCAGCCCGAAGAGCGAATCAGAAGCATGGTCACGAAGAACACAACGAACCACTACGAGCACTACGAAATCAAGGTCCGGCGGATCATTGGCCCTGTTTCGTTGTGCCCGTTGTGTCTTCTTTGTGCTCGTCGTGACCAAAAAAATATAAATATGACAGAGTAAGATTAATATTTAAA
>JANYKP010000470.1 GCA_025358195.1 Cyclobacteriaceae bacterium | reverse complement strand
CACGAAAATAAAATTCTCATCGTAGTTTTTTTCAATTGAAAAAACAGAACCCGGACGGATGTTCTTCCGGGAATACATTTTTGATGGATCGATTGTCCCGCTCTTATAGTTTTTTATATAGAAAACCTGGATGGCATGCATATTATCCGTCACCTCTGCCGAAAGCGTGTAACGTATACCCCTTCCAATGATGGCATAGGGGATGCTGTCCTGCGTTAGTTTTAGTTCGCCTTCGGTGATGTGTTCATCCAGCCGGTGCTGGTCGAGAAAATTTTCACTCACACCTTTTATGGTCACGACCATATCAGCATTGTGATAGCGTATGTATGCATAATCTTCAATTACCTGGGTGACGATCTTCACCCCGGGAACCGATTGAATAGATGATAGGAGCTGATCATTTACTTCAAACGATTTCCCTTTTAATGCCTCGATCTTTAATTCCGGATCAAAGGCAGTATTAAGCGATCGCAGCAAAACTTCAAGACCGTTAAAAACAGAAAGTACAATTATCAATGCCGCGGTAGCGAAGGCCACCCCCACCATCGACAACATTGAAATGATATTAATAAAATTCTTCTGCCGCTTGGATAGAAAATAGCGCCGGGCGATGAAGAAGGGAAGATTCATTCAGAACAGGAGGGATTAGGATTCTTGATTATCGGAAGGCGGGATTTTCAAATTCTTGAGCAGTTGGTCCATCCGTTCAGCATTTTCCTCTACGTTGTCTATGAAGAATGCCAATTCGGGGACAATGCGCGCCTGGTTACGGATGCGCTCACCCAATGCTTTTCGGATTTCCTTTTTGTGATTGTCAAGTTTTTCGAGAAGGGCCTTCTTGTCTTTTACCAGCACCATGCTTATATACACTCTTGCCACGCCAAGGTCTGGGCTGATTCGCACATCGACAATGGTTATAAAGGCGTTTCCTAAAAATCCACGCTGGTCGCGTTGGAAAATGTCACTCAGTTCTTTTTGAATCAGCCTGCTGAACTTCTGCTGTCGTACCGTGCCACTCATATAGTTAGTAAAGGTAATAAAGTCAAAGGTCAATCACCCACATATACTTTTCGTTCGTCTGAGCGGACCAAAGACTATTTTTAGTTATTTGCACGTTAATACGATTTGTGCTCCGATACTTCCGCATCAATGATCCATACCGACTCATCAGTCTCCTGGTGTTGCTCATTATGGTCAGCCTCCCCTTGCTGATCGATTTACCAGCTATAACGATGCAGGAACTGAAGGGTATTGTGCTGGGTGAAGTCATGGGGAGCAAAACCCTCTATATAGAAATCATAGACCGGACTGCGCCTATGATGGCTGTTACAGATGGCTTGTTGAACTATCTCTTTGAGCGCTCGCTGATGGCCCGCCACATCCTGGCGTTACTTATTATCTTTTTTCAGGCCTCTTACTTTGGTATTCTGCTGATCAATAGCAAAGCATATAATGAAAGCAATTATGTGCCCGCGTTGATCTTCGGGTTTTTGTGCTTCTTCTCATTTGATATGTTAGCCATCACACCGGAGTTATTGGCCTCGTCACTCTTGTTGTTAGCGTTAAACAATCTTTTCAAAGAGATCGAATTTCGTGTGGACCGTGATTCCATTGTGCTCAATCTGGGCGTTTTTTTGGGAGGAGCCTCCCTTTTCGTTTTTTCCTACACCATCTTTTTTATTGGAACAATTTTCATCCTTATTGTATTTGCGCGGTCGACACTTCGCAAGATTCTTTTGTTGTTATTCGGATATGGATTGGTACACGCAATCGTCTTCCTCGTGTACTATTGCTATGAGCAAACGGATGATCTTTGGATGCACTTTTATGTGGCCAATTTCTATGATCAGAATACGGGTCTTGTCGGAATGAATTCAATTCTTATTTTGAGTGTTGTCCCTGTAAGTTATTTCGTATTCTCACTTTTTATGCTGACGCGCGCAGCCCGGTTTACAAAATATCAATCACAGCTGTTCCAGGTGATTTTTTTCTGGCTGGCCATCGCGGTTGTTCAGGTATGGCTAACGCCGCAACGCACACCGCACAGCTTCGTCACGTTTGTTCCTTCGCTTGCATATTTCATTAGTCACTACCTGCTATTGATACGCCGGAAATTTATTGCCGAAACCATGCTGTGGCTGCTAATTCTTGGGCTGCTTTCTATAAGCTTAACGTCACGCTATCACATTTTAAAGAGTGTCGATTATGCCGCATTATTTCCAGAGTCCTCTCCTTATGAAAATGTTGTGGCTAACAAAAAAATTATGATTGTTGGCAGCGATCTCTCCCTGTTAAAGCATAATAAATTGGCGGGATACTTCCTGGATTGGGATTTGTCTAAAAAATATTTTGAAACACCTGGTTATTACGAAAACATCATCAAAATCAATAAGTCCATTAGGCGCGATTCACCCGATGTGATTATAGATGAAGCTGGTTTGATGGAGCCCATTGTAGAAAGAATTCCGTTTCTGAAAAAGAACTACCGGAAAGAGAAGGAAATATATTGGAAGCGTTAGAGCTTTTAGAAGATGAGAATTTGAGGAGCCGGCAAGTGGCATCTATTCTCAACTCCTCAATTCTCAACTCCTCAAATTCTATTTATTTAGTCTAGCAACTGATCTTGCTCACCCGGCGGGCATGTCGGCCCCCTTCAAAACTGGAGTGTAAAAAGCGATCGGTTATTTTTTCAGCTAGTTCGGTGCTGATGTGACGGGCCGGCAAGCAGAGAACATTTGCATCGTTGTGCTCTCGTGCCGTAGCAGCGAGTTCTTCCTTCCAACAAATTGCTGCGCGGATGCCCTGATGCTTGTTGGCTGTAATGGCTACTCCATTGGCGCTACCACACGTTAGAAGGCCTAGGTCAAATTCTTTGTTTTCTATTGCCGTTGATACCGCGTGAGCAAAGTCCGGATAATCGGCAGACTCGCTACTGTAGGTACCAAAATCCTTGATCGTAAAGCCGTTTTGTCCGAGCCATTTTTTCAAATGCTCTTTCAATTCAAAGCCTGCGTGGTCGGCGCCGATTGCAATTTTTTGGATCATGGTTTTACGCGGTCATTTCATCTGTCTTTGCCTCACGTTCCTCTTCTTTTCCTTTCTGCCTCATGACATAAGCGGATATGAAAATACTGATTTCGTAGAGCAGAAACAAAGGCAGGGAGATCAACACCTGGCTCAAAGGATCTGGTGGCGTTACGATCGCCCCGATAATCAGAATGATGATGATGGCATGCCTGCGATACGTGCGCATGAATTTGGGCGTAAGCAGACCCACGCGAGTCATAAAGTAAACCACAACGGGCATCTGAAACAGCAGCCCACTGCCAAATACGAGGGCAATGAATGTCGAAACATACGACGTAATATCAAATTCATTGATGATCACGTCGCTGATAGAATAGGTAGAAAAAAACCAAGTCATCATAGGGCAGAGGATGAAGTACCCAAACGAAATACCCAGCAAAAACAAAAATGAAACGGCGAACACAGCGCCACTGGAGTTCTTCTTCTCAGTCTGGCGCAGACCGGGTTTGATAAACCGCCAGATTTCCCAAAAAACATAGGGAAACGAAATAATAAATCCGATCACAAATGCCGACAGTATTTGCATGGTAAACTGCCCAGTCATGTTGCGGCTTTGGATTTTGAATGGAAAAGGTTTGGCACACAAGGCATCCGTTGCACCTGTTAGATCGCCCAGTTTGCACAACCACTTGAAGGTAGGGAAGTCGATACGGGTGGGGGCAAAAATGATATTATGAAAAATCCAGGGGGTGAAAAAAAAGGACAAAAGCATAAAAATCATGATGGCAGCGATGGAACGTACGATGTGCCAGCGCAACTCCTCGAGGTGATCGAGGAAAGACATTTCTTTTTCTTCACTCATAAAAAAGTTTCCCGCTGATGTCGCAGAAAATATCTGCGAAAGTCTGGGTATTCCGCGGGAATTAAAAATTTATCTGTTTAACTGTAAAGGGGGAACTTCCTCATAAACGTATTCACTTTGCGTTTCACCGCTTTCTGGTGTTTATCATCGCCAGGTTTTTTCAACGCCTCATCAATCAGGTCAACTACCTTGATCACATCTTTCTCCTTCATCCCTCGCGTGGTAACAGCGGGTGTGCCGATGCGCATGCCGGAAGTGACCATGGGAGACTGTGTATCAAAGGGTACCATGTTTTTATTAATGGTGATGTCGGCTTTTATCAAAGTCTCTTCCGCCAGTTTTCCAGTCAGATTCTTTGAACGCAGATCGATCAGCATCAGATGATTGTCCGTGCCGCCGGAGATAATTTTATATCCGCGTTTGGTAAATTCATCAGCCATTACTTTTGCATTCTTCGCTACCTGCACAATGTAGCTCATGTATTCATCACTAAGTGCTTCCTGGAAGGCTATTGCTTTTGCAGCAATTACATGTTCCAAGGGACCGCCTTGTGTGCCGGGGAAAACGCCTGAATCTAAAATGGAAGATATCTTGCGGAGTTCTCCCTTTGGTGTTTTTAAGCCCCAGGGGTTATCAAAATTTTTGCCGATCATAATAAGACCGCCACGAGGGCCGCGCAAGGTCTTATGCGTAGTAGTCGTCACAATATGGCAGTGTTCCATCGGATCCGTCATTAATCCACGTGCAATAAGGCCGGCAGGGTGCGAGATATCAGCCAGTAATAACGCGCCCACAGCATCAGCGGCCGCGCGCAATTTTTTATAGTCCCAATCACGACTGTAAGCAGAAGCGCCACAGATTACCATCTTTGGTTTTTCACGCTGGGCTATTTCAATCACTTTATCGAAATCAATAAGCCCCGTCTCTTGTTCGACACCGTAAAAAGAAGGCTGGTATAATTTTCCTGAGAAATTTACGGAGGAGCCGTGGGTGAGGTGGCCACCATGTGAAAGATCAAAGCCCAGGATTTTATCACCTGGCTTCAAGCAAGCCAACATGACAGCG